>WJJN01000485.1 GCA_014729735.1 Candidatus Zhuqueibacterota bacterium | reverse complement strand
TGCATTAATAGTATTGACCAGCAGATCCACGGGAAGACCGGGAATCATGGTGATAATCGAGAGGTTCGGTTCGAATCCCGGATGGATATTGATTTTCCGGTTGTGCCGGTGCATACGAAAATCGGCGAATTGAATGTCAATCCGAAGCTCTCCCAGCGGGTCCCAGTTAATCGATTCAAAGGAATCGAGCTTGGATTCCGATACTTTAGAAGCACGGCAGCCGAGGATAATTTCTTCATCGAAAACGACCATCACGCCGGAAACATCCAGCGTGGCAACGCGGACGGCATTGATCAAATTGCGCCGGGCATCCGATTCAAGATAGCTGCCGGGAATCTGGGCTCCTGTCAGAATCACCGGTTTGCCGATTTCGTGCAATGCAAATGACAGCGCATTGGAGGTATATGCCATCGTATCCGTGCCGTGGGTGATTACAAAGCCGTCGTATTCATCGTAATTTTCGTAGATGACCCGCGCCATCCGATCCCAATGCTGCGGCTGAATATTCGTGCTATCGATATTGTCGATATAGCTGACGCTCAAATCAGCGATTTCATTCAGCTTCGGTTCTATTTTGCGCAAGTTTCGGATAGCTCTGGTTTTTGGCGGAGTCTGTAGCGCGCCCTCTTCATTTACCTCCATCACCAGTGTTCCGCCACAAAACAGAATCAATACTTTCATAACAAATGCCGGTTTTTCTCTTCTATACAACGTGTGACGCACCTTCGAGGTGGGTCGCATGTGTTTCGGCTTTTATTTTATAAATCTTCACAGGTCCCAGCGAGCTTTTATCGAATTCGATCCCTGCATTGATGCCGATTCTCGCGATCTCTTCGGCAGTTAAATCTTGATTATAAATCGAATACATCGCGCCGATGGCGTATTCGCTGCCAGAGCCGATTGCCCAGAATTTCGAAAATTGGTGTACTTCACGCAGATCGAACACCGCAAAAATCCCGTGCGCATTTACAATAACCAGATTGAACTGGCTGCTTTCGTACGGATCGTCCTCACCGTCCTGTGGATTTAAAAAATAATCCTCTTTTAACTTTGTATGAACTGACCGGAAAAATTCGAAGATTTTAGCCTGATCCGTAAACGCGGGTGGCTCCGTCAATTTCAAAAATAGATTTTCCAGCACCAGTTGATGGGCGGAGCTCCCGGTTATGCCAATATAAGAGCCAGCGACCTTAATGATTTTATCCGGTTTTTCATCGTATTCAGAGGTTAGTTTCTGGCTACCGAATGTTGTCAACGAGTCGGCAGCGATACAAATTTCATTATTCTTTTTTACGATTCCTATTGTTGACATAGCAATTTAATTTCCAATGGAATGATTGTCGTCCGATTTATCTTCCAGGCACAGGGGCAGCGAGCGCTCCAATGCATTGCCAAAAGGAATGATCTTTTGCTTCAAAAGATTATAGGCTTCGCTCTGGGGACACAGATAAATGCCAACGACTTCATCGTCCTTGAAATGGATCTTTTCAAATGCACCGGTTCCAATTTCACCGACGTATACATCTCTCCATTCGGCATTATAATAATTCTCATCCTCACGCTTATCGTAATTCACATATCCTTTCTTGAATTCGAGTTTATTACCGATCAGATCAGATTGTCCGATTCCCAGCTCTTCTTCCATTTCGATATATGCAGTTTGAAGTGAATCATCGTTTGATGCGTTATTCACATGCCCGCCCACTGAAATATCCAAGTGACCCGGATAATCAACTTTATCCCAGCTACGTACTTGCAGCACAAATACTTCTCCCAATCCCGGACTCTGCCATTTCAGCAAAATATGCGAGACTTTATGGCGAAGATTGAGCAGATGACACATCCATCGTGGTGCCTTCATATCCGTCAATACCCCGTTTGCATCGACAATAGTGAACATCTCCTCCTTTTCTTTTGGACGAAGCATTTTGCGATCTCCCTCCAGCTCCTCCTGGATTCGATCCAACTGTTCCTGGGTTGCATCGTCGCCATAATGTAAATTCAGCCTGAGAGCCCTTAATCTTTCCAAATACATTGCACTCGGTTTTTCTGCATTCATGATGTCTCCATTTCCCACACACCCGGAGAACGTCGTCTCCTGCGGCGGTGATGGAAAATTAAATAGATAATAAAGATGAATAAATAAAAAATAATTTAAGTTGAATAAGGTTAAATGTCAAGAGAAAAATAAAAAAACGTTGATTGGCACATTTCAGATAAAAAAATCCGAAGAAATAAAACTTCGGATTTTTATGGAGTTCAATATGTGGATGTAAATATCTACTCTGAAAAGTAAGTATATAGCTTCCATAAAACATAGAACGATACTGCGAAAATTACCCAGATAATAAATAAGGATTGCAACATCGGGAAATGAGTGATGAAATCCCATAATTTACTAAGTGCACTGGAAAATCCCTGAGGCTCTAAAAATCCATTCAGTTCTTTTGCATCCTTTAAAAGAGATGCGAGTCCGAGGAAGCCTATCCAAATACCGAATATGATTGCCAGTTTTTGCAGCCGTTCACTGTTCTGCTGGATCGACATTTTGTTGTAATGCGAGATAAAAAAATTGAGTTCATCGATATTTTTTTCCACGTGTTGCTGAATCTTGTCCAATCCTAACAGGTTCGTAAGTCGTTCGAATTTTTGGATCGCATAAGAGGCACGATAAGCAGAAGGGGCAACAAGTACTTCTTTAATCGATGTCAAAATATTGAATAAATTGGCGACACGGCGGGCAAGCCGTTCTACTCCTTTTTTCTCTTTATGAGATATGCCGCGTGTTGTTAACTCCTGAGTAAAAGAGGGAAGTCGATTCATTTCCTCTCCGGTATACGCACCAACCATATGAAGCTCCGAGCGCAGGGCGATAATATGCTCAATGCCACGAATGATACAATGCCAGTGATTGATATAAAGAATACCATCTTTTGCATTCTCACCTTTGAACGGCAAATAGAGTGAATCTTCCGTCATGGGACAATAAATCAATGCTCTTTCAAAACCAATGAGACAGAATTCCTGTATCCAGGTCGACTCATTCTTTGATTTTAGTTTCTGGATCATCTCATCAGAATAATCCGGGAATTCTATACTTTTTTCCTCACGATTACCAATGAGAGTGCCATCCCAGAGTGCATATAGCTCCCGGGCATATTTCTTTTCGCTTAAAATTCTGGAGCCGTCCAATTTCTTCTTGCTTGCGTCTGCACTATCATAAATTTCAGTGAATAAAATGACGGAATACTGATGGCGTATCGGCATTTTTCTCTCTTCTTCCGGCATTTTAAATTCCACAGTCTGTCCGTTGCCAAATTCTATATTCCTTAGCTGGAGGATAAAAAGACGTATTACCTGATAGGCGAGTTGCCACTGTAGCGGATGGTGAAGAATGTGGGCGATTTGTTTGCGTTGACTCTCGGATAAATTATCAAAAGTCTGAGCCAATTTGGCTCGAAATTCATCGCGTTCAGGTTCAAGCAGATGAACGCTTAATTCCAACATGTTTTGTTCGCTGAACTCCCGTATCAATTTTATCATGATAAAACCGTTGCGAGTGAGTCGTACTTTGTAGCTATCCCAAAGTAACCATTCTTTTTGAAACTGCTGTGATTCTGATAATTGGGGTTCAATTTTAGAAAGTGCCGCATTTTTATCGAGCTCATATGTGGGGAAAAACCAGTTTTCTAATAATTGCTTTTGAAATATTCCGGTTTCATACCCTTGCTTTTCAATCCAGGAATCGCTGTTTGCGATTTTCTCATTTGATTTTGTAAAGAGATTATCAAATTCGATATCTCGTATGAAATCGCAATACGCTTCAGTACCGCGAAGCTCCCGAAAATTTCGACGGCTTTGAACATCTTTTTCTGCAACGAAACGACCTAAGTTCATAGCCATGACGATAAATATATCGCCCGAACCAATAAGATGTGTTTCGTCTTTGCCTATTTTTCCAAAAATATTCATCGTTACGAATATGTAAATTATATGACGATTTATTTTAATATATTAATTTTATGACAAAAAATCAAGGGAATTGTGAAGAGATTTATATTTTCATTCAAAACTGAATAGGTGGAAAAAGCCCCTGAGGAAGGCTTTTCATCAGAGGCTGATGGATTTTGCGAACTTTGAACGGATATCAAAACGGTTTCCAGTTTCTAAGCTCGATCGGCGCTGTCTCGGCAGTCGCGAGGATCAAGCGCTCCGCAGCAGGTGTCATTTCCGAACGCTGGTTTTGCACGAGCTGTTTCAGTGCAGGCGTGAAATCCGCTTTATGCGAAATGGATTCCCGGAATGCAGAATTTGCTTCCCTGGGTTGATTTTCCAGCAGAAGCAGCATTCCGCGGGCATAAAGCAGTGCTGCTGACTGGTCACTTTTAAATGTATTTGAATCGATCAGATCAGTAATTTTATTTCTTGCTTTTTGGGATGATTTCAGCAGGTTTCTTCTGTCAGCTTCAGAAAGCTCTGGATCTGCGATGCTCTCGATCTTCAGGTCCTTTTGTTTTTTCATAAGCGCCGCCCATAACGAGATACACTCATTATATTGTACCGCTGGCTCATCGTATAATTTTAATGCTTTGGAAAAGGCAGCAGATGCCTGTTGAAAATTGCTATCCCCGTATGCACGCATTCCATTATTGAAATGGCGCCATGCCGAAACCATCGGTGATTTATAAGCAAGAACTGCAACAGCTATTACCAAAATCCCGATAGTCAATTTACCGATTTTTGATTTCATAATCTTTCCTGATTTATTTTTTGCAATTCAAATATAATACGAATTAAATATAAAAACTTATCCGGTATGTGTCAATAGATTTTTATCATTTTTGAAATTAACAGGGCTCTTACATTTCCAAACAACGAGCTGTAAGCCAAACTAAAAAAAGATGGTTTGCTTAATTCTCGAAATAACAATAACTAAATTAGGTAAGGTTACTTATTTGTTTCAAAATGAAGTATTTTCATCTTGACTTTATTTAAATTTTTTATTATATTATTTCCACATTTAAGAACAAGAAGATCCCCAACCACATTTTTGCTTGCATCTTCTTTTGAAAATTACAAGTAATTGTTTTGAAAAAAGGGGTGTGAGTGATAAAGTTATTTAAGATTAGAGCGAAAAAGCCTCGATCCGCAACGATCGGGGTTTTTTTATCGTTGAGAAAGCTCGAACCATGAGCCGAGAAATTACCAATATTTTCCTCACCGGAAAAATAAACATCGGTAAATCGACGGTACTGGAAAAAGTCCTGCGTCATCAGATTTTTAAAGGATTAAACACAGGGGGATATCGCACTCGGGCGATTGTAGAAAACGAAATCCATACTGGTTACGCACTGGATGCAATTAATGGCGCGTCCCGTGAATTCGCACATATTGGAATGCAATCGAGTCAGAAGTTCGACCGTTATTATGTCGATCCATCGGTATTTGATGATTTGGGTGTCTCCGCATTACAATCCGCGCTTAAGACTGCGGATGTTATTTTATTGGATGAGATCGGTATCATAGAGAAGGAGTGTCAAGAATTCAAGCGGCTCGTGTTCGATTGTCTGGATTCACAGAAAATTGTGCTGGGAATCTATCAAAGTCGCGCCTACTGGTTTTCAAAACCGCTTTCAGATCGTAATGACGCCGTGTCTTATGAAGTAACCCGGCATAACAGAGATGGGATTTACGATATCATCATCGCTCTTCTGCATAAATTGAAAAAATAATATAGAAATATCTTGACAAATTGAAGTGAAATACTTATATTGATAACTTCACTCGTAAGATCATGTCGAAAATCGCCATAAACAGCTTCAGTTAGCGTGCGCCGTGATTTTACGTATACATGTCCGGAAGCGATGTTATCTTCAATTTGCAAGAGCAACAACAGTAATTAAAAGTAACTGGAGATTTGCTTCTTTGAACTGCTTGCTTTGATGTCATCCAGTTTTTTTATCTCACATGAACAGGGACATCAGCATGATAAGCAATAAGTTGAGTATTTTGGCAATTGGTTATAACTATCTCGAGATCAATAATATCCAGGATCAGTTAACCTCTTATTTAAAAGAATACCACTTCGATTTTGCAATATCCATCCGAGACACCTTTTACCGATTGAATATAACAAACTATGAGATAATCCTGCTTGACGTGACATCAACAGACATTGATGGATTGTTGGCGTTGCAGGAAGTTTATCAAAAGGATGGTTCTATCCCCACGATTGTCACAGTTACTGCAGATCGAATATCCGATTTGAGCACGTTATTAGGAACAAATGACCATTATTTCGTGCCTAAAGATGAATATTTTGCTGAAGGAATCAAGGACTGCGTGAAAGCGGTTATCGAGCAGCGCAAGTCACAATCGAAGATAAAGTCGAAACGCAATATTTCAATGCCGCCGCTGGTAAAGGAATTGATCAACGCAATGCATGACATGGTTGCGATTGTCGGGCTTGATGGTCGAATCCTGATTGCGAATCAAAAGTTGCTGGAAAAATATAATTGCTCTTCTGAAGAAATTGCGGGAATGTCGTGTTACCAGCTTTTCCAGGATATGGAAAAACCTTGTGCAGAAAGCGATTTGAATTGTCCGATCCGCAAAATCAAACACACGCATAAGTCCTGCGAAACGGTTCATACCAGACATGACAATGAGAGGAATCTGATATATCAATCGCATATCTCCGCTCTTCCGTTGAAAAATAACTCCGGCAAACTCGAAAATGTGTTGATTGCCATTAAAGAGGAAACGATACCACTTGCCACACAATTCGATAAGACACTACTCAGAGAATTGATAAATGGCTTGTCCGAAGGGCTGATTTTCTGTGATTCGGATAATCGTATTGTGCTGGTGAACAAAGCTGCTGAAAAGTTATTGTACGTCGAACAAGAACAGTTGACAGGCAAGTCGGTCTTTGATTTACCTCTGGATAAAGGAAATTCCTGGCTGGGCGGGATCATTAAAAATAATGATTCAGGTGACCATTTTTCGAGTTCGGAAAAATTCATGATTCATGATAAATGGCTAACGCTGCGTTTCGTCCCTCTCTTTGATCAACAGAATAAATATATAGGCGGATTTCTCTATCTCTCCGAAAAAGTATTTGAAAACCAGACTGGTTTTGACCCGGATTTAATCACTGTTTCCAGGCTATTCTCATCCAAAATTGTCGCCGAAGGATAATCCCTGCGTATTTAAAAACCAGCTATGTGGAATTACTAAAACTTCTCTTTAGCTATTGATTCATGAATCTGATTCAATTTTACCAGCGCTGCAGAGCCATACCATGGACGAAGCTCCATCGCCAATCTGCCTGCCTGGATCGCCGGATCGGTTTCAGTGAGCTGCCGTGCTTCTTCCAAAGTTGGTACATCAAATATGTAAATGCCCCGGATTTCCCCGGAATCCATGAACGGACCAGCCAGTACCAGTTTGCCTTTGTCCGCCATCCGCTGGATATTTTTCAAATGCGCCGCCTGCAATTGCGCCGCAGTCGTCGAATCCTGGCTGCGATTCGGACCCGCTTTTAAAAATGCAAACACGTACGTTTTCATACCGTATTTATCGGCGCTCAGTTCTTGAGCCAATTCTTCATTGTAACCTGTAACTACCGGTACTCTCTCTCTATCGGTTTCCTTTTCTTGATGTTTATCGGGACTGCAATACATTAGGATGACTAAAATTGACAGAATGAAAAATAGTTTCGATTTCATATTCAGTTCCTGAAATTTGTAAAATGAAATTTTGGTAAAAAACCAATATTATAGTTCTTTAATATAGCGAAAAAGTTTTTAAAATCAATTAGTTTTTAGCAT
>WJJN01000484.1 GCA_014729735.1 Candidatus Zhuqueibacterota bacterium | reverse complement strand
TTTCAATTTTGCAGAATTACCCGAATCCATTCAATCCGAATACAACAATCACACTATCGATCCCGGATGCCGGCGCAGTCGATCTCAAAATTTACGATATTCGCGGACGACTGGTAAAACAGTTATTAAATCAGGTGCTCCCTGCAGGGAGGCACGCAATCGAATGGAACGGGAGGAACGAACAGGGACAGCAGGTTGCTTCGGGGATTTATCTCGGTGTGATGCGGTTTGATCAAAAAAGGGAAGTAATAAAGATGCAGTTGATTAGATAAAATTCCCCCCCCTTCGAAGGGAGGACAGGGGGGATGTAGCTGTTTTATCAAGTGCTTAGAATGACATCCCCCTAAATCCCCCTTCAAAGGGGGACTTAAAAAAATTGCTAATTTGAGATTTTTCTTACAAAGAGTATGTAGTGAGTCAAAATTTAGGGAGCCTATTTTATGCTTTACAGGAAATCGATTTTAAATCAATTTATCCTGATTTTTCTTGCCTTATGGCTTGCGTTCAGCGCGGCGGCGACGGCTCAAACCCGGAGCAGGATTGCCGGCGCTGTGACTGACGCTGTCACTGGCGAGCCGCTGCCCGGTGCAAACATCAGTATCGAGGGCACTGTAATGGGGGCAGCGGCGGACGAAAATGGCAAATTCATCATCATTAATGTGCCGGTGGGAACCTATCGCCTCAAGGCGTCCATGATGGGCTACGCGACGCGGACGTTTACCGACGTTGTTGTATCGCTCGACCGGATTACGCGGCTTCAGATGGAGCTCACCCCGACCGTATTGCAAAGCAGTGAACTGGTCGTGGTCGCCGAGCGGGATGAGCTGCACAAAGAGGTCTCGAATACGCAGCTTGTCGTTTCGGATGTGCAGTTGCACGAAGCCACGGGCATCCGGCAGATCAACGCGTTTCTGACCAAGCTGCCTGGCGTTTCCGAAGAAAATGGTTATCTCACGATCCGCGGTGGTTCGGCAGACCAGACCGGAATGATGGTGAATGGGTTGTCATACACGAATCTGGCGACCGGGAGTGCAGAAACCAGTATCCCGCTGAGTGCTATTGAACAGGTCTCGCTGATGTCCGGTGGCTACAACGCGGAATACGGAAATTTCCGTTCCGGCTTGATCAATATCACCACAAAGTCCGGCTCGCGCGACGGTTATCACGGCACGTTCAGTTTATCCATGGATCAATCGCATCAACGGCGGTTTGGTGAATCGTTTTACAGCACGGAAAATCCGGTGCTGCGTCCGTATCTGGATCCGGCAGTGGCATTTGTGGGAACCGAAGAAGCGTGGGCAGATCAACCGTATATGAAAGAACAGCATGCCAGTTTTATGGGCTGGAACAAAGCCGCTGAAATATATAACATTGGCAAGGATCCCGAAAACCACGCGACGCCGCTGGATTACTATCTGCTCGGCTGCTGGATGCACATGACTGTACCGGATTACGAAGGTCTCGCGGAATTGGGCTATACTGTTCCTGCGGATCAAAGAAAGTTATTCGCCGAACACGCGATGAAAGAAGATGGCTCGGACTGGAATTTCGACGGTGGTTTCGGCGGACCGGTTCCATTTATTGGCAAACAACTAGGAAATGCCACGTTTTATATTTCCAACAATTCACGGAAACGGCATTATATCATGCCGGTTACGCGGCGCAGCGAAAAGACATACACCACGCTGGCGACAATCAAATCGCAGCCGCTGGAAAATTTAACACTCACGTTGAACGGGCTCTGGAAAAAACAGGAAGGAATCAGTCCCATCCGACCGCCATGGGGTGATTTCCCGGATGCCAGCCGAGAGGGCGGTTTCATGCCGATCGATAATACGAAATATATTGCAAAGAATCCTGAGTACTGGTACGACCAGCCGTTTTTTCCAGTCCTTAAACAGAACACGCTTATGGGCGGGCTGACCGTCAATCATATTCTGAATCCGAAAACTTTCTGGGAATTGAGTCTGAGCGTTTTACGGATTGCGGATGATTCTCCCACCGGGAATACACGTGATCAAACGGTTCTGACTCGATTTGGACCGTTCCCGGTTTCGGAAATGCCGCGCGGGAAATTGCAATACGGCTTAAATGTGTTGGATGAATATCAATATCCTAGCTACGATGCTCTTCCCGGCATTCCCCGGCGATTCCGGCGCAAGGAAGGCGATTTATATACGGATGTGAAAGTTCACCAGTACCGGGCGAAGTTCGAGCTTGCCTCACAGATCGATTTCCATAATTATGTGAAAGCAGGCATCGAGTACAACTATATCGATCTGGACCACAAGATGTGGCATAAATGGAATGAAAATTATTACAATGTGTATGAATTCAATTACCATCGCACGCCGAGCCAGACCGGGCTTTTCATTCAGGATCAGATAAATTATGAGGCAATCATCGCCAATGTAGGTATTCGATTCGATTATTATTATGGCGGCGGCGGTAAATGGCCCACCGGCAATCCTTTTGCCGAAGAGGTATTTGTTCCCCAGAAATTCGCGGAAGATACGGTTCTGTTCGAATATCTCCAGGCAGGGCGATCGTTTATCTGGGATACCTGGGTTGCTTATGATAAAGAAAATCCCGGATTTTTACAGCCCATTAAAAATCATTTCACAGTCAGTCCGAGAATCGGTATTTCCTTCCCGGTGACCGTCAATTCCAAGTTCTATTTCAACTATGGTCATTTCAGATCCAATCCGCCATATTACACAATGTATCTTTATCGCTATCGCTATGATAAAAACGGATTGTACGATATGTCGAATCCGAATCTTGCGCCTCCGCGAACGATTTCTTATGAATTGGGAATGGCGACTAATTTTTATGATAGTTATGTACTTCGGATTTCAGCTTATTCGAAAGATGTGACAGGGGAGCATGGGGAAGTGAATTATTTAAATGGATTAAAAGGTATCGATTACGATGCATGGGAGGACAATGAATACGAAGATATTCAGGGAGTGGAGATCAATCTGACGAAAAATGATAATTCCTGGCTAAACGGCTGGATCAATTTCAATTATATGCTGAAAAAATCCGGTTTAACGGGGCGCGAGGAAATCAATGAAATCGATATCAATGATCGGGAGGGATTGTACGAAGGCGACGAAAGCCGTGCGCTGCCGGTTCCGGAATTGAATGCCAATATCACGTT
>WJJN01000483.1 GCA_014729735.1 Candidatus Zhuqueibacterota bacterium | reverse complement strand
GGTGTTGGGGATATGGTTATCACGAAATAATTCATCTCTTAGATCTAAAATATAAGGAGGAATCATAATGAAGTATTCTAAATTCTTAGTTGTTTTACTAGTTCTGATATTTGTTGCTGGAAACGCCTTCGGACAAATGCGTCAGCCACAGAAAGAACTGTTCGGAGGTGTCGCATTTCCTATGGCTCCCGATTTTTTCAAGGACTATTATAAAATGGGATACAGCATTCACGGGCAGTATGTGATGTTCCCAAGTCCCAGTATGGGTGTTGTATTCGGAGTCGCCTATGAGCCCTTCTCTGTGGATAAAGACAAAATTCTGGAAGATTTTACTGGCTATACCCAGGATGAATTGGAAGAAATGGGAGTAGACGCTGATTTCGAGGCTGGTTTGAGTATTTTAGAGATTGGCGCTGGCATTCGACCATATCTTTCTGCTCCTGAATCAACGACTCAATTGTTCCTTCTCGGAATGGCAACTTATAACATAATGAGGTCGACTGCTGAAGGAACAGTCGAGGCGACTGAATACGATCCCTGGTCAGGACAATATTATACATACAGTGAGGAAATTGATGAATCCGATACAGAAAATAAATTCGGTCTGGCTGTTGGTGCCGGAATCGAGGTACCTGCTGGCGATACGATGAATCTTATTTTCCAGGGACTCTATCGTTTTATTTTCATCGAAGACGAAACTGCCAGTTTTGTTGGAATAACAGCAGGTCTGGTTTTCTAATAAAGTCATTATAAATTTTTCAATAAATAAAAAGCCCCGTGATTATTCTACGGGGCTTTTTTTGTGATTTGTTAATTGATTTTTGCAATTTGTTTATTGATATCTTAATAATGAGAAGACATCATATTTGCTCAACAGTTCCTTTCCCTTCAGAAAACCCAGCTCGATCAGAAAGGCGATACCTGAAACTTTACCGCCCAATTTTTCTACCAGCCGGGTGACAGCAGCGACCGTTCCGCCGGTTGCCAGCAAATCATCGACAATCAATACACGTTGGTCTTTGGATATCGCATCCCGGTGAATCTCAATAGCATCGGTTCCGTACTCAAGTTCATATTCCTCATTTTCGATTTCAGCCGGAAGCTTGCCAGGCTTACGTACGATGATGAACGGTTTTGCCCACTTATACGCCAGTGCTGCACCGAAGATGAATCCTCGCGCCTCGATACCCAGCACCAGATCGATTTCCTCCGGATTATAGTGTTCTGCCAGTGCGTCCACGGATTTACGAAACTGCGCTCCGTCTTTCAATAATGTCGTAATATCTTTGAAAATAATACCTTCTTTCGGAAAGTCCGGCACATCACGAATCAATTTTTTCAAGTCTTCCACAGGGCAGCTCCTTTCTGATTTCAGTTGAAATTTTTTATATCAATACGGTTCAATAGGGAAAAATGCGAAAAGTAATGCGGGAAAAGGGGTAAGTGGTACGTAATTCGAAAAAATCCGCATCACGTATCACTTATCCCGTATCACTTTTATAGCTAACTCCACCGCCTCTTCCGCAGTCTCCACATGATGAATATTTTCATCAATTTCCCATGTTCTCAAACCAACTACCGGCTTCCCAAAGGCAAGGCTGAAGGCGATTTCCGAAAGCGTTCCGTAAAATCCGCCCACTGCAATCACCGCGTCCGCAGTACGGGTGATAATGACATTTCGGGCTTCGGACATGCCGGTAACTATGGGAATATCGATATACGGATTTGCATCACGTTTTGCCGTGCCCGGCAGCACGCCGATGGTCAATCCACCGGCATTTTTCGCACCCCGGCTTGCGGCTTCCATAATTCCGCCAAGACCGCCGCAAATGAGGATCACCCTGTGTTGGGCAATTTCCGTACCGACTTCTTCCGCCAGCCGGATCAGCTCCGGCGTACAATCCCGTCCCTGTCCGATAACGGCGATGATATTATCGGCTGATTTCTGCAAGTTATTTTCAATCAAAATTGAGAAATTCTTATTAATACCTTTGTTACGATGCTGGAATATGAGAATGTCAAACACGTTTTTATCATGTTTGGCATTCCAGTCAATTGCTGTACTTGTTCTTCATAACATAAAAATGATGCTGTGATTAAGAATTTAAGATCATACTCTGTAAAAGGTTTGGGTATAATCCCCAAAGTCAATAGTTAGTGTGTTGGCATTTACTGTGTATGAGAATATATCTGTACCATCAAATGTGATTAAGCTACCACTGGCGCTATATATCCCATAGTAGACGTCTGTGGTCTCTAAATAATATAAAGAAATTTCATACGTCCCGTCAGTATTGAAAATTAATAGCTGATATGCTCCTTCAGCAAAATCTGCTCTCCAGGTGCCAATAAGGTTTTGATCAATTTGATTTTTATTATCGTCGCCTCTGGTACCTGCAATATCTGTTCTACTGCCGTATCCGTCATCACTGCCACCGGTGACTCCAACAGCAGTGATATTACCACCCTGACCACAGCCGGCAATAAGAATCAAGCAAAGAATGAGAGCTGCACTTAAAAGTCTGGAGAGTGTCATGAAGTTCACCTTAATTTAAAATTGATAAGTAATTGAAATTCTATTTGCGATATTATTGCTGATTCCGCTGATGAAATGAGGACCATCGAATAGTATTCCCTCATTAAATGACGCATCAAGAGTGAAGCCGCCGATATTAATCCCAATACCAAAGAAAACCGAAAAAGAAGTATTATAATCCGAATCTTCCATACTTTCTCCATCTGCAGGTTTTACTTTCCTTGTATGTGTCTGATATATTTGTGAGGCACCCATGCGTCCGACAAGCCACGGTTTAACTTGAGATTCGAGTCCCAAATAAATTCCGGGAAGAGTCGTATATTTTTCTGTCGTCTCTGAACCCTCTTTCACATCCTCTGTTTCCTGAGAAAGACCAAACGCTTCGAGAGCCAGCACGACGAGATTTTTTTCATTGAGTTGATAGTTTAATCCGAGTGCAAGCGCTAAATCTAACATCCCATAATTGGTTTCACTATCGAAAAATTCGGATTTGCTTTCGGCTGTAGCGGAACCGTAGTAGAAAATTCCTAACGGGACGAGTGTTAGTTCATCAGTTTTGGGCATAAAATAGCGTGCATTAACACCAAAGCCAAGTCCACCCCAGCTCCTTTCAGCCTCGTCATAATCCCAACTTATGGACGGCAAATCGAGAGTCACGCCAAGATCGTACTGTTGATTTGAAATGCCCGCAGAAATGTTGAAATATCTGGCAGATTCCTTCTCTTCGTTTTCACCATCATCCTCGCTCCATTTATCCATCGCCATTGATACCATTAATCCGACATCATAATTGGCTAATTTGCTGCCATAAGCCAGGGTAATCGTTCTGTTCAACTCAAGATGCGGAGCAACGTCTGCAATAGCTTCGGTAGGTAAATATAACGGACGATTTAAATAAACACCAGCGACCGCATTTGTGCCAAATGGAAGATGAGCTCCAACTGTGTAAAGATCATCATTTCCTTTTTGTCGCAGTTCGGCAATCACCTGATTATTATAGCTGCTTAATACTCCGGGAAAATAGAAAACATTAGAATTATCCCGAATGTAAAAACCCACGCCTCCCATAGAGCTTACCCGAGTTTCGGTGGCGTAGCTACTCAGTGACAAGACAACAAGAAGAATTACAAGAGAGAGAAAAGAGATGCAGAAACAAGACTTTTTAGATACCATGAATACCCCTTTTAATTTGATTATTGGATTATTATTATTATTTGCTTATTCTCTTGTCAGTGTCAAAAAACCAAATAAAACTCTACAATCATGGATTCAACCGATGGATCATCCTCGGAAACGGAATTGTTTCCCGGATATGTTTCAGCCCGCAAATCCAGCCCACGGTTCGTTCCAGACCAAGACCGAAACCGGCGTGGGGGACAGACCCGTATTTTCGCAAATCCAGGTACCAGTCGAATGCTTCCATAGGCAACTCATGACTCAGGATTTTATTCTTCAATGTCTCGAAATCGTCCTCGCGCTGTCCGCCGCCGATCACTTCGCCGACACCTTCCGGTGCCAGCACATCCACACACAGCGCTTTGGATGGATCCGCCGGATCATTTTTCATATAAAATGCCTTCACCGCAGCCGGATAGCGATGTACCATTACCGGGCG
>WJJN01000482.1 GCA_014729735.1 Candidatus Zhuqueibacterota bacterium | reverse complement strand
CCGGCATCGGTAACCCGCACATCAAATTGATGGCTGTCGTTCTCAAAACGGGCGTATCGTACAGACGGCATTCGATTTATTTCATAATCCAGTTCAGAGCCATATACAATATGTACATTCCCCGACGCATCGACGAACAGATCGGGGCTGCCGTTTCCCCCGCGTGCATTTGGATTGTGTATTTCAGACTTTTTCCAGGTGTCGCCATTATCAAATGATCTCCAGTACCAGACAGGTCCGCCCTGTGGCGGGTAATCGGGACAACCGAGGATGAGATGAACTTGATTTTCGTATGTGGCATCGATCTCGACCCTGTCATCGGCTCGGTATCGATATATATCATCTGTCGTCGATTCCGGCGAACCGTTATTAAAACGAAAATATTTTACTGGTCCGATTAATTCCTCGCCTGGATTGTTTGCCATCGAGCCGCGGGCAATGTGTACCTTGCCGTCCCTGCCAATATCTGCCCGAATCATCCAGCCGCGCATTACCTGATGCGATATCTTTGTTGGCGAAACCCAGGAGGATCCGTTATAATACGTATAATAGGTAGAAAATTTAGGAGGATCACCACTGTAATATTCACGGTAACAAATATGCGGTCTGCCCTGCGCATCTACAGTAACCGTCGCACCGTAATTATTTCCATTCCCGTTTTTGTCTCTTGACGCATAATCGAGGGGATACTGTTGTAATATATTTCCGTCAGCATCCGTTTCCGTGTACAGAACTCCTCTGGGACTTATCATAGTCACGATATGCAGATGACCGGTGTTCGGATCGATATCAAATTCAGGAAGAATTGTCATGTCCGTTCCTGGTAATTCTACTGAAATCTCATCCGACCATTCCTGAGCAAATGCGGGACTATTAAATGACACAAGTACTAAAAATAGCAGGAAGAATCGTACCCCTTTGCATATCATAGCGTTAAACCTCTCTTAATTTAATTTAACCTTTATGGTATTGTTTTACATTGATACACTTTGTATCAGGTGAATTCAAAAATGCAGTGTTGCAATATCAGGTTAATGTTTGAATATAAATCAATTTAACCTTTTGATATAAATGATTATTTGCCTATTTGCAAAAAGCATGCCTTTAAAATTCAATTAATTATGTAAATATTTTAATAGTTTGGTGAATGAATATAAAAATCAATATCTTTCAATTTAAATCATAAAAATGTAACATATATTAAAATAATGTCAAAAAATTTAAAAAAAGTGTTGTTTTAGTCATAATATATTACTAAAATAATAAGTAACATGTTAAAAAGTCTAAAAAAAATTTATCTGGCTCTGATTCTTGTAATTGCATTCTATTTTTTAAGATCACAACAGACTGATTATGGAATGCACACATATACTGTCAATCCGATGAATTTCTGCGATAGAATTGTTTTAAGCGGTGTAATAACCTCTGAAAATACGACTGTCATATCCTGTCCGGATGTCTATCCGGCACCGATTATTAAATATCTCCTTCCTGAGAGGATGAATGTGGACAGCGGCGAAGTTGTTTGTCTGTTGGAGAGTCTCCGGTTACAAAAAAATTATGAAGAATCACTGATAGATTTAAAAATTGCTGAATCTGAATTAGAAAAACAAAAAGCCGATATTTTATTGGAACAGACACTTTTGGAAACTCGTCTCGATGCGCTACGAACACTAAAAAAATCAACGGAAATGAAACGTGCACAGATCGGATTTGAATCCGAGCAACGTCAGCGGCTACTGCAATTGGAAATTGAAAAGTATTCTATCGAAATTGAAAAATTTAGCACTCAAAAGGAATTGTTACAAAAAATAAATCGGTTTAAACTTGAAAAAATTGAGAGAAAAATATTAAAAAATAAAAATCAGGTTGAACGAGCGACATTATTCATAGAGCGGTTAACAATAACAGCACCGACAAACGGAATCGTGGTTCACGCGATACATCCGGAGTACGATGAGAAAATAAAAGAAGGGGATCGTGTCTGGCGGCGGCTACCAATTGTCAAGATCCATAATATGGAGCGTCTCCATGTGAAGCTCGAAGTAAATGAAACATACATTCGACGAATTTCTCCGGATCAATATGCTAAGATATACATAGATGCACTTCCCGGAAACTGCTTCGATGGACGTGTAAAAAATATATCTGCAGTTGGCAAGAACAAAAATAAAAAGGTTCGGCTGAAAAATTTTGAAATTAGTATTGAATTCGATTCCATCGAACCGCAAATAAAGCCTGGTTTTTCAGCGGAATGTCATATTTTATCGAGAACGATTCCTGATACAACTGTCATTCCGCTGGAATGTGTATTTCATAGGGATAGTACGACTGTGGTTTATGTTCAAGACAAGGAAAAGTATATCGAAAGAACTGTTAGAATCGCCAGGCGGAATGAAAATTTTGCACTGATTCGACAGGGAATTGAAAAAGGAGATCGGCTTGCTCTGGAAAAACCTCCCGTGCAATTAATCCAGGCAAATTAAGAGAAATTGGAGATGAAGGCTCGAAATTTGATATTATTACACTTATTAATTTTAGGATGTCATTCATCTTCCAGGATAGAAGCTCCTGTTTATACGGTGAAAAAAGGTGAATTTGTTGTAAGTGTTATCGAAACAGGCGAACTGAAAGCAATCAAATCGACTGAAATTCTTGCACCGTATATTTCCTGGCGTTTTGGTGAGTTAAAAATAACATGGCTCGTCCCAGACGGTACCGAAGTCGAAAAAGGAGATACGTTAATCCATTTTGATGAAGCAGAGGTGCAAAAAGGTATTATCGATGCGGAAGCGGAACTGGAAATGGCAAAAACCGAATATGAAAAGTTGAAAATCGAACAACTTGCTGAAATTGAAGAATTAAAGGCAGATTTCAAACTGGCAGGGATCGCTTATCAAATGATTCAAATCGAATTGCAGCAGGCAACTTATGAAGCGGAGATCAGGAAACGGGAAATTCAAATTCGGCTAAATCAAACAAAAATGGATCTTAAAAAAGCCGAAGAGGAAATAGCAAACAGGGAATTGGTGAATAAAGAAGAATTGCGAAAGCAGCAATTGAGGATCGATCAGCTCTCAGACGCGCTGGAGGATGCCTACACCACGCTCAAAAATATGACAGTTACCGCACCTGGTCCGGGTGTGGTGATTATCGAAAAAAATGCATCTACAGACATTAAATGGCAGGTGGGCGATCAACCCTGGGACGGACAGACAATTATGACTTTGCCTGATTTGAATGAGATGAAGGCGATTGCAGAAATAAACGAACTGGATATATCGAAAATCCATCCGGATCAGGGCGCGCTGATTCGCCTCGATGTTTTACCGGATACTGCATTCAGCGGCAGGGTCACAGAAATTGCACTACTTGCAAGAGACAAAGATGAAAAATCAGGCATCAAAATATTCCCCATTGAAATTACGATTAACGGAAGTCATGCATATCTTCTTCCTGGCATGACGGTGCGCTGTGAGATTGTCGTTGACAAATTCGATTCCGTGATTCGCATACCACTGGAAGCATTATTTGAACGACAGGGCAAAAATATTGTCTATATCGAAGACGGGGGCAACTTTGTGCCTGCGGAAGTTTCGGTTGGTGCGGAAAATTCGGATTTCATTATCATTAAAAATGGATTGACCGAGGGCGATCGAATTGCTCTCGTCGATCCGACTCAATTGAATTGAGTATGGAAAAAAACATCAATTTACTCTCTCTCTTATTCTTTATTTTTGTTACATGCCATTCAGGGAAAAATTTTCGGTTCGACAGGATCATGAAAGGGCATTTCAGGGCGTCGATAGTGGAAACAGGGGAATTACAGGCTGTCAAATCAAAAACTGTCCTGATGCCTTGGCTGGGATGGCATTATGGTCGTATGAAAATTTCAAAACTGGTGGATGAAGGAACTGAGGTACAAATCGGAGACTTTTTGCTCGAGCTTGATAACTCGTCCATTGTAAAATATATCCGTGAAAAAGAGGACGAATTGATGCTCGGTCAGGTCGAATTAAAGAGGCTGCAGACTAAATATCATAATGCTGCTCTACAGATCAAATCCCGGATTACCGCCGCGAAGGCATCTTATGTGCTT
>WJJN01000481.1 GCA_014729735.1 Candidatus Zhuqueibacterota bacterium | reverse complement strand
CGCCCACCCCTGCCGAACTGAACAAACTGAGCGTTCCTGCCGATCCTTCATCCGATGCACAAATTCTTGTAACCCCCAACATGAAAAAACTAATTATTAATACAGCTCTTCTCTTCATTATTCTTGCCTTTTATATGTTTTTATTTTAAAACAGCAATTTTCGTCATTGCAGACTTACCATAGCTCGTCGTTATTGTTGCAACATACACTCCATTCAGCACTTTCCTGCCTTTATCATTCCGGGCATCCCACATAATAGCATTTGCGCCGTCGTGCAATCCTTTTCTCCCTTGAGGTTCATTTCGATTGTATTCTGCTGTCCGGACCAACTCTCCCAGCAATGTGTAAATTCGCAATGTTATATCTGCGTCCTCATCCAGATAGTATTGAATTGTGGTGGTAGGTCTTTCAGACGACCCAAATGGATTCGGATAATTCCAAAAAGCCTCGTTGAATTGCCTCGGCACTATTACAGAAAATCCGGAAGCAATTGAAATATTTTCAAAGGATTCTCCGTTAAAAAATATTTCCGGAGTTCTTAGAGAGCCGGCATCGATTAAGTTCAGGTGCTGACTTGAATCGATTGTCACTTGAAAATCAGTTACCGTTGCATTCTCTGAAATATCCACTATAAATTCGATATTATTCGAGATACCGGGAATGATGCTAATCGGCTGATTAAAACTCATCGTGATGGGCTCTGTTTCCGGAATCGTAAGTAATTCTCCATAAACTTCTGATACTTCATTATATTTTATCACTGCAATACGGCTAATTACGTTCCTCGGATTCCCGATTATTTCGCCAAACTTATCCTTTAACTTTATAGTGACACCGTTGAATAATACATTATTCGACGCCTCGTTTCCCGAGCAGTCCATTTGCAATCCCAGCATCGGAACACTGGTATCTCCCATGGCGATCGAATTATTCGATCTGCGCGGCAGCAAAGATATGGACACACTCTTTTCCTGAGTTGTTACGGAAATAGGGCGACTGTCTTCGATAATAGCATCACCATTTATCTGCTTATTTGTATTTTCGTCTCTCGGGGCTTCCACCAGTTTTACGGTAAAAATATCGGCATCTCTTGAAGAAAGCGGTGCCGTGATTGTCCAATAAACCGTTTCATCCGCTTCAACCCTGGGATCCAAAACATCCTCGGTAACATACCCCTGACCCGGCGGTAAAGTTAAACGCACTTTATAATGATCTTCTATGGCTGCATCTCCGGTTTTCAAAATATTTGCCATGATCGTAAAAGTTTGACCGGTGGATAAAACAATTCCATCAACAGCATCAGGTGGATCACTGATCACGGCATTCAGAGAAATTTCCGCTTGTCTTACAACATCCACTTGAATGTTTTCCGAAATTGTTTCGATTGGCTCACCGCTATTGTTATCATCACCACTCGCTTTTATCCAGATATCATTCGCCATTACGGCTTCTGCCGGCGCTTTCAATACCCATGTCACAACGCCTTGAGTTGATGTTCCTACCGGATTCTTATCACGGATTTCGGTCGTAAAACCTTCAGGCAATTGAATGCTGACTGTCGGCAATCCGCTTAAACTGGTCCAACTGAGTTGTGTTTGGATCGTAAATTCCTGATTGGTCGACAACACCCTGTCGAATGCTCCAATAGGATCGGTGATTCGAAAATCTTCGATAAATATCGATCCTGCTTTTACGGTTTTTACGAAAATTGAACGCCGATTTCCAGGTGCATACGCCACATCGTTAGAATTCTCATCATCCGGTATTTGCTCAATTTTCACAGTTATTCGATTTTTACCTGTGACGCTTCCAGGGGCTCTGGCAGTCCAGGTAACAGGATTTCCAATAGTGAAAGATTTTATTGTGTCTTCTTCTGTTGTGATTCCTGTTGCACCAAAATCGATGGATAACATGCCCTCTCCAGCAACCTCCGCCGTTCCTTCATTGGTAACATTGGCACTTATAATCAATTCCTGATTAATAGATAATGTACTGTCCGTTTCAGGCGGATACACAATACGTACATTTTCAAGATTGAGAAATGCCTTGGCTGCTGCCACTATTTCAAATGTATCACTTTTTGCATACTGTGTACCACCAACATCACCGGATGCATTGACTATAATTTCTCGTTTCGTCAGATGCTCGGTTGTCGGAGCTTTGATTCGCCATTTCACATTGCTCGATTGAACCGACTTGGTCGCGCTCTCACCAGCATTAAAATTGTATCCTTCGGGTAATACAACCGTCGCCTGTACATCCTTTATATTATCAGAAATATCGAACGTTGACTGCACATCGAAATATTGCTCCGTGGAAACGACGCTGTCTTTTGCACCATCAGGCCAAACCAATTTTGTTGAAATCAGCAGATCGGACGGAACCGTTTTTACATCAATTTCATCCTGATATTTGGAAACATACGCCGGGAAACCTGTATTCAGATCATCCGGTATTTTGCTGATTGTAATTTCGAAAGTATCATTTTCAGAAACAAAATCCGGTGGAATAATATCAAGGGTTTCCCATTGATTCATTGTATAACTTTCAGTAACAGAAACGGAATCAATTCCTGAAATTAATTGCACCTTATAATCAACGGGTAGATTGATTGTCACTTTGCCGCTTAAATCTGTTTCCGCCGTTCCATTATTCTCGACAATGAATCGCAGCGGAGAAATCTCACCCACCGTCATCACGGAATCAGCAACCTGAAATCGCACCGAAAGATCTGCTTTATTTTGCACCTGAAACACCGCTGTAGAATCGTAACTCGCTCCAATTAAAGCAGCTCCTCCGCTTAATCGTGATTGTGCGGATAGGATTTCGGTGTCGTATTCCACCCGCTCTTCGTTTAGCTTAGCAAATTGACTGAACTCCAAAAATCGTTCGCCATTAGCATCGATTGTTTCCAACATTAACGTGTCCGGAGGATAATATATGGAATTTGAACCGAGACGAACCCAGATGCTATCTACCGCTTCTTCACCAGAGTTTGTTATCGTCACCCTTACTTTATATTGTTGTTCCGTACTTAAAATGCCAACTCCATCTTCGATGTGGGGACAGACGGGATCAGTTGAAATTACTCTTAATGCTGCGGTCGTTTCCACAAGAACACTGCCACTTGCCCTAACCACAAAGGAGCTGTCATTATTAAGATAAGTGCCTGTCAGCGCAACTTCGATTGATGCCTCACCTCCCAACAACCCTCCCTGATTTATAACGAATATCAGGGAATCATATCCGGGAGACCAGCCCGGAAAAGTAAGGCTATTCAATCCTTCGAATTTCTCCGGCGCCGTGATAAAATAATCTTCCTGCAGTTCCCCGTCAACATAAAATTTCAAACTGTCTTTCTGCGGCGGATCAAATTTGACGGCACCTGCACCGGATTTGGTAACATATACAGCAACATACCAATTTTTACTTAAAGCTTCAACCGGATTTTTTGATGGAACGACATTTATGCTGTCGATGAGCGCCGGTCGCTGAATTTTTGCCATAGCCGTATCATCTAATGCCGGAGAAATAATGGAATCATCGAATTCCGATGTGTTATCTCCGATTGCCGTGTCAATTTCGGCGCTGAAAATTTCTGCCGGATTCCACTGGTCAGAGGCTGTTATATTAAAGTAAGCAGTATCAATACTATTGCCATCTATCGAAAAGACATTCAAATCATCTATCGTCGAAATACTATCGCTCCTCATCTCCAGCTTAACATTATGAGCACCATCATCACCAGTATTCTCAACGATCACTGCAATCTTGAATTCCTGATTCGTGTCTACAAATGGAGTATTCGGAGCTACATTCACCGTTTCATTAATTCTAAGATCAGGTTTAGATTCGATTGTGACAGTTTCAAGATCGTTATTAACAGTGAGCTTGTCTTCAAGTGCGTTAATATCAGAATATGTAATATTAACATCCAATTGACATTCACCCGTCGAATTGCCGGTATTGTCGATAGTGAAGTATAATGTGTCTGTGGCACCGCTGCTCAACAGGCTATCACCGGATAAAACCAGGCTATCCGGATTGATCACAGCAAAATCAACGCCGGTGCTAAAATCAACGAATGTCAAAGCAGGTGAAAAATCAACGAGAATATCGCTTGTTCCCGTATTTTTGACTGCCACCCGAACATTCCAATCCTTGCCTTGCCCGGATGTCACTTCCATTACCGACGGTTCAACAGAAGCTAAAACAAGATCCGAAGCTGATTGAATGTTAATTTGATCTTCCCCGGTTGCGACTAATTGTGTTTGGGCAACATCGCTCAAATACGCAGTTCCTACGATTTTTACTTTGCCAATAGTAACATCACTTGTTTTATTTACAGTGAAGATCAATGTTTCTGTTGTATCTGCAAAGAGCGTGTCTGTGTCCGAAAATTCTTCAAAATGAACCGGATTATCCACGATAAATTCGGAAGTGATTAAATCGGTACCGGCGTAGAAATCAAGCCGAGTGCTGTCCAGAGTAACATTCGTTGTATCGAAATTGTTCTGGATTTTCATGGAAACCATCCATGGGGTTGTCTGTCCCAGAATAACGGATTGCTGATTGTGAAAAAAGTCTGTCACGGAAATTTCGCCTTTTTTTTCGACAACCCATGTATCAATAACATCAGCAAATTGGTCAGTAATAAGTGTACCTGAATTGACATCACGAATGATTAACTTGCCATCCATTTCGATCTGTCCTTCGGCAGCATTTGCCCCGACTGTGACATTTTTGCTCAAAATAACTACGGGCTCGCCGGCATAAATCGTATCCGGATTTGCCGGATTCGATGTTTGACTATAATCTTGCGTGACGTCAGAATAAGGCGGATCAGCCATACTAAATAGAACACTATCTGCATACACCAGCGCATCTGCTCCGCCAGTATTCTCTACTGATAAATAAACCGAAGTGTTTGTTCCCTGTTCGACAGTATCTTTTGGAGCAGTAACCGAAACGATATTTATAACAGGAGGTGTTTGAACCAGTATCGTATCCGTAACGCCCACTGCCGTATCCTGCAGGGTT
>WJJN01000480.1 GCA_014729735.1 Candidatus Zhuqueibacterota bacterium | reverse complement strand
TGAGAGTGAATAAATCATCATTTAAAAACTTCGATAGGAGAAACATTATGGTAGATTTTTCCCGCCGGGAATTTTTGAAGAAAAGTTCTGAGGGGCTGGCGCTGCTGTCGGTGCCGGTATTCTTTTCCGGGGATCTGAAAAGCGCGCTTGCGGCTGCGCCTTCTGATCCCACCGGATATTTCAACAGATTCGCCGTGGATCAGGCAATGATTAATCAGGTGATGGCAGAAGCGCTGGCAAAGGGCGGCGATTACTGCGATCTCTATTTTCAGCACGAAATTTCCAACTGGATCGGTCTCGAAGATAAAAAAGTGAATCGTGCATATTCGGATATCGCGCTGGGCGTGGGAATCCGGGTGCTGAAGGGCGATCAGACAGGATATTCGTACACCGAAGATCTGTCATTGAATAGCATGTTGCAGGCAGCGCGCACCGCGGCAGCGATTGCCAGCGGTTCGAAACAGGCGGCGCCGGTGGAATTCAAACACCACAAAACACCGAATTATTACAAGATTTCCGTTCCGTGGAAAGAAGTCAAAATAGAGAAGAAGATTCCGTTCCTGCAAAAAATTAACGACAAAGTCTTCAACATGGACGACCGCATCCAGAAAGTGAATATCATGTATTCGGATGAGGAGTCTTATGTATTGGTGGCAAATTCCGACGGTATTTACGCGACCGATTACCGCCCGCTGACCTACCTCGGAGTGAATTGCATCGCGGAACAGGATGGTCGCAAGGAAAACAACGGTTATAATCTGTCGGCTCGGCAGGGTATTGAATTCTACTCACCGGAGCGCGTCGATCTACTGGCGTCAGAAAGCGTGAAACGTACAGTGGAGTTGTTCGATGCTGTAAAGCCCGAAGCCGGCGAGATGCCGGTAGTGCTGGCAGCCGGAAGCTCGGGTATCCTGCTGCACGAAGCCATCGGTCACGGCATGGAGGCGGATTTCAATCGCAAAGGCGTTTCGATTTTTTCGGACAAGATCGATAAGCCGGTGGCAAAAGATATCGTTTCGATTGTGGATGACGGCACGAATCCCAACATACGCGGTTCCCTGAATGTCGATGATGAAGGAAATGATACGGAAAAAACGTTCCTCGTCGAAAACGGAATTTTGAAGACCTATCTCCACGACCGTATCAGCGCCAAATTTTATAATGTGAAACCCACGGGCAATGGCAGGCGACAATCGTTCCGGCATTCACCGCTTCCGCGGATGCGAAATACGTACATGCTGCCGGGTCCTCATAAAAAAGAAGAGATCATTAAAAGCGTGAAAAAAGGCTTGTTCGCCGAGACGTTTACAAACGGACAAGTTTTCATTGGCGCCGGCGATTTTACATTTTATGTGAAAACCGGCTACCTCATCGAAAATGGCGAATTAACCAAACCGGTGAAAGATGTGAATATCATCGGAAACGGTCCCGAAGTGCTGGCAGACATCGAAATGGTCGCCGACGATTTCAAGATGGCAGAAGGCGGCTGGACATGCGGCAAAGACGGACAGGGTGTTCCGGTCTCCATGGGACTGCCCACTGTAAAGGTTAAATCCATCACCGTCGGTGGAATCAGCTAATTGATCTTGAAATCAAAATTATGAGGAAATAATCATGAAGAAAAATGATAAATTGGAATTAGCGCAGTGGGCTGTGGATTACGCCATCAAACATGGGGCGGATCAGTCTGCTGCTTCCATTTCCCGGCGCAGAAATGTGGAAATACAGCACCGCGACGGGAAGCTCGAGAAAATCCAGGAATCGACGTCCAATTCGCTGGATCTGAATATTTATGCAAATCATCGCTATTCGGGTCATTCCACCTGCGATTTGAAGAAGACCTCGCTGGAGAAATTCATTAAAGAAGCAGTGGCGATGACCAAATATTTATCCGAAGATGAATACCGGAAACTGCCGGATCCGGAACTATACGAAGGTCAGAAAGATATCGATCTGGAAATCACGGATCCATCATATCAGGAACTGACCTCTGAAAAACGCGTTGAAATCGCAAAACAGATCGAAGAAATGGCGCATTCGGTAAGTGATAAAATCATTTCAGCGACTGCCGGCTGCGGTGATTCTTTTTCCGAAAGTGTGAAGGTGCACTCGAATGGTTTCGTTGGTGAGAGAATCGGCACTTCATTTTACGCCGGGGCAGAAGCTACTGTAGAAGGCGAAGAAGGAAAACGTCCCGAAGATTGGTACTACGCTTCCTGCCGCTATTTCAATCAATTACCGGCTGCGGATTTTCTGGGGAAACAGGCAGCAGAGCGGGCATTGAAGAAAATCGGTCAGGATAAAATTAAATCCGATAAAATGATAATGCTCGTAGAGAATCGTACCGCCCGCCGGTTGCTCTATGCCATGCGCCGACCGTTGTCAGGACGGGCATTGCAGCAGAAATCGTCTTTTCTTGAAGGAAAATTGAATGAGAAGATCGCATCGGAAAAACTGACCCTGATCGATGATCCGTTTATCAAAAAAGGTCTCGGTTCCCGTTTGTAC
>WJJN01000060.1 GCA_014729735.1 Candidatus Zhuqueibacterota bacterium | reverse complement strand
CTGGCTTGCATGCTGTAATTATCGAGCCGCGTGCGCATTACGCCAGGGAATGGATGGTCATCGGTCCCTTTGACAACCCCAATGCCGGAGATGGACTGTTCATCGAATACCCGCCGGAAAAGGAAATCGATCTGAATGAGAGCTATTCCGGGAAAAACGGCGTTGCCGTAAAATGGCAAAAATTCGAAGCAGAAGAAGACGGTTATATCAATCTGATTCGCCTGCATCCGAATCAATATACAGTAGCATACGGTCTAACGCATATCAAATCTCCGGAATCGCGAACTGCCACAATTCTGCTTGGCAGCAACGATGGTGTCAAATTATGGCTGAATGATGAACTGGTGCACGAGCATGTGATTAAGCGCGGTGCGAAACCGGATCAGGATAAAATCGAGGTACAATTGAAAAAGGGCTGGAATAAAGTGCTGATCAAAGTGGAACAGGGCGGCAGTAACTGGGGATATTATTTCCGGCTCCTGGATCCGGAGCATGAACTGCAATATCGGGCGGTGAAGTAATACAGACCTTTAGCTACAAAAAACAGCGGCATTCACAAATCAGTGGATGCCGCCATCACTTTTAAGGAGGTAAGTTTTTAAGTTCGGCAAACTCATCGCATGACACTGTAAACCTTTCTATTTTATATGTCGTATTCATTCAGCCAAATGTCTTTGAGTTCATTCCGGCTTTTCAGCCAGTATTAGCTTCAACCAGATATCCTGCTCTTTTACAAAACCGGCATCCGGTCTCTGACCGCGATTACCGCGAATTCCGCCAGGACCGCCGCGTATTCCACCTGGTCGTCTGCCCATGCCGCCGGGATGCCTGCCCATTCCGCCATCAGGATTGAAGCGCTGCTGCGCGATTTCTTTTAAATCGTCCTCGCTGAGTCCGCCAAGCTCTACACACAGATTGATTTTTTTCTTCGATTCAAGCCCAGTTGGAATTGGCATCCGGAATTCATAGCAATAAACGCCGTCGACTATTTTGGATCCTGCCGCTGTGCCATGAGTCTGATTATCCCCAACTTCTCTACGGTCATCGCCTTCGATGATCCAAATTCTCCCTGCATCCGGCACATCAGGCTCCATTCTGGCAGTCAGCCGTTGAATTCCATCATTGCGCTGCGGCATTTTTTGCTTGAACTGCTCATGCAATCTATCAATTTCCTGTTGAATTTCCATACTGCCAGTATATTGGAAGCCTCTTGATTTCTCTTTTTCACCCTGCTTATCCAGCCAAATCGTGATTCCGTGTCGATGGATTTTATGCGCCAATCGCCTGTTACTGAATCGCATCATCAAATAAATATTTTCGGAATCGTTCAGAGTTCCAAGCATAGCATCCTGATCCTCGAAATAGTGCAAATCATAGCCGTCCCAATCATCACTTCTACCGTCAATGTACAACGCGCCACTCGCCCATTGATTTTTCAACTCTTCGGAATTACAGTTCGCCAGGAAGGTGACTCCACATATAAGCATGATTAATTTTTTCATTCTGTGAACTCCTCTGTTTTGTTTGTCTCATGAATAGTATTTTATTGAGAAAAAATTGCTTCATATTGCTAAGATCGAATAACATTATCTTAAATATCATCGAGGTGCCTCGCAGTCCATTAAGGAACTGCCCCTCCCCGGGGACATGATAATGAGACTATTTTAAGCGCTTATCATGTCCTAAATTTCAAAGAATTTAGGAGTATCAGGAACGTTTATATTATTAAAAGTATTCAGAAAAATCTATAAATCAAATGGCACTAATATTTTTGCCAGTATTCCTCTATTAGACATCAGGAAACCACATTTCATTCCTGTCTGAAAAAAATTAGAATTTGGATAATATTTCAAGAGGGTGAGTGGTTGATTCGGATCGATAATTTCAATTAGCGTATCATTTTCGTTGCAGAACTGCTGGGTCGGAATAAGTATCCGATTTTGAGATTCGCGGATAATAACCAGTCATTACTGGTGTCATTTCCATACATGTCATTATGAACATTGGTGTACACATACTTATTCATAAAATACTCGAGCGCAATATCAATCTCCATTGAAAAACGCGGGAAATTTCCTCCTGCGAGTGTAAATCCGAACAAAAGCGAGTAAAAGTTATTTGAGTAATCCAACGCACCTCGATTGATATTTTTAAGTGCTTTCCAACCAGTTTTTTCAATATTTACCTGCGGATCTATATGGACATACGAGCATCCTATAAAAAAATGTGAAAAACCTGGTTTGATGTCGTTGATATACTGTAGGTTCGATCCCAAATTAACATGAAAGGAACCTGATAATGTATATAAACTATTCCTAAATTGGTTAAAAGGTCCATACTCTTTCATTGATTTTGTTTTAATTTTTCGATAGGTTCCCTCAAGCTGGAAAGAGAAATGTTCATGAAATGAATTTTTGAAAAAGCCTCCGAGGTAAAAAATGGGAAAGCCTTCCTCGATGCTTGAATATTTCAGGTTTCCAAATTTATATGAACCGCCTAACGAAACACCGATATGGGTCAGCGGTAGATCGGAAATTTTGTGATAATTTATATTTAACCACTGGCTGATTTTGTTTCGAATAATTGAAATGGGTATGGCAATAATCTGATTGCCTTCATCGCTGGTGATCATCCCGATTATTTTCCCGCCAACAATTAACGGACCTCCGGAAGAGCCAACAGCAGCACCGGAAAAATCCGCTCGAATTTCGGTAGGGAAAATTTTGACCACAGTACCCATCGTTTCTTGACCGGATTCGCTCCAACTCCCGTAACGCCCGATTAGCGATATCCTCTCACCCGGTTCCGCTGCTTTTGTGATGTCACGAAATTCCCATAGAAAATTCGCTGGACTATCGAATTTTAAAAGGGCAAGATCCAGATCCTCGTCCGTTGAACAGACTGTGGCAGATATATCAGAGCGACCTTCATATAGTCCGACGATTACTTCACTTGTCGATGTATTGAAAGCTTTTGAGCGAACGACATGTTTCGCTGTCACTGCATATAATTTATCGTTATCTTGATATACAATAAATCCAAATCCGAAATTTTTGTCGCCATTGGATAATATCGTTGTAATTTTTACGACACCTCTGGTAAGGAAAAAACCATCTGCATGAAGTAAATGAGCTGTGGCGAAAAAGCACAGTGTGAGCAAATTTAAATATAGTCGTTTCATATAAAATTTCTAAAAATAAAACGGGTTCTGTGGTTCGGGTATTAAAAATTTATGATGTGGTTTCCTATTTCCGATGACAACTCCTGTCCTGAATTTAAGTTGTATCAACCAATCATTGTGCTTATTGTTCGCAAACGGATCAAGCGGATTCAGGAACAGATATTTGCTGGTATTGTATTGAAGACTAAGCTCAAATCCAAAAATCAGATGATCTGAAAGGAAACCATCTCCACCTAATCCAATTGAATATGAATTGAATTTTTCCGAGTATGTATCATTAAATTCAGGATACTGGTTAAGGCTTTTCCAGGGACCACCATTTAATTTTACCTGCGGATTATGGCTTGCAGTTGAATATCCCAGAAATAAAAATGAGTTGGCAGCCTCAAAAGTCGTTGGACGCACATTCACTTGAAGAATGAAAGTCAACGGATGATAGTTATTTTGAAACTGATACTCATTATCCCAAATTTGATAGGAATATGAAACAAATTTAGAAAATTCTTTTTGAACCCGCAGTGATAAGTGATTCGTAATTCCGAGATCGAAAAACAAACCGTAATGTGGGAAAAATTTCATGCCACGTGTTTTGTCATTCAGTGCAAATGGCAGTCCGCCATTTACGCCACAGATAATGTAAGGCACGTGATAGGGCTTTTCCAATTCCTGGTCGATTCGGATAGAAAAATAGTCATATAGCATCTTCTCAATCATATTGATGTTCAGGACAGTCACATAATTGCCCTGATCGTTAATTACCATGCCGGCGATGCGATCATCAAAGACAGCGACCGCTCCGGTAGAGCCAACGTCATCTGTCGGCAGATCAATGTGCATTTCTTTATAATCAGAACTCGCTATCTGTCCGATGTATTCACGAGACGCATCATTCCATTTCCCATATCTCCCGATTAACCAGACAATCTCATTTTCATTCAAATAATGAACACTGTGATAATTTTCATCCCACTGGAAACCCGGTGGTTTTGAAGTGCCGACCAGTGCGAAATTCGACATACTCCAGAAAGAAAGCGGTTTGGCAGTGGTTGTTTGCGCTGTATTGTAGTAGTGAATCGTCAATTGCTCCACCAGTTCCCCGTAACCGGAAATAAACACATTAAGTGATGAAACGATAAACAGCGAATCATTTCTTTCATGAAAAATAAAACCAAATCCCGTGGCTTCGGAATTATCCGGGAATCTGGCGGTTATTTTAACAATATTTTTTTTAATGGACGGCAACTGTGCCTGCAGAGGATTATTTATCAGCAGTAATATGAACAGTAGGAGCAATATAAAGCACGATTTTTTAATACAGTATCGAATCATATTTTTTTGAAATGAAATCATGTCATCTGAAAAGTGAATTTTTAATGCTCCAGATAATACCAAACAGAAAAACGAGCGCGCTCCAAAATAGTGCAAGTTGTTGATTGTGATAAAAATATTCCAGGTATGTTGGTTTATAATCTTTTGAAATATTTTGAAAGCCGCCGGAAAGCCTGTTAATTGTCCCGATAAATTTGAATCCGATTTTATTGTCTGTTAGATAAAGACTCGTTTGCCTGCAATCAACGGCTTTAATGAACAGTTTCTCGTTTTCCAAAATATTGATTTCTTCTTTTGTATCAAATAAATGAATATTACCATGATGAATAGTTGATTCAAATCGACCGGAGCCCGGCGGATTTTCCATCTGAAACATGACCTCTGAAATGTTCAGGTTATTCATGTCCAATTTTTCTAAATTACCAATATCCAGGTGAACATTGTCCGCAATTCCTGTTACAGAATCAGTTTGAAATGTGTACACGAGTTTCGGTCGTCTCTCGGGAATGTGCAGTGTATCTAAATCGTCGTTGATAGTAATAATTCCTGTTCGCAACGAAAAACGTCCTGACACATGGCTGTTTTTTACATCAAGGATCAAATTATCCCGTTGTTTTTGGATTTCAATATACCCTAATTTGGAAAAGGAAAGATTTTTTAACTCAATATTATTTCCGCTCAATTCCAATGTTCCTGGTTGAGACGAATGATAAATCTGCGGAATTAAACTGCTGTGAACGGTTTTAACTTTATTAATGTAAAATGTATCTCCGATCAAAGGCTGTTCGCTGCGCCAGTCTTCTGAAAAAGAAAACGATACTCCGGATGCAATGATTTCGATAGACACTTGAGATGTGCGAACATGCATCGTAAATCCGAGACTAATAATAATTAAACAAACCACTCCGATTATGAGCGCCCATTGAAAATACCTGCGTTCTGTTGATTTCGATATTAATTCTGTAGATAAATTGATCCATTCGATATTTTCTTTTGCAAAATCGGTTTTCCCATCTAACAGCGATTTGACCGAATTTTTGAACCGTTTACGACGCTCTGATTTTAAGCGGTTTATGTCAGATCGGTTTATTTTCATTTGTAAATATCTCCCGCATCGATGGTAATTTGTTTTTCGAGCCATTCATCACCACTGCCTGAAATTTTAGCGGAAACAGTTAAACGATGTAATCCGTTTCCCGGGGCTAACAAAATATTGATGGGCATTCCTGCTAGGCAGGTGTATATGTAATGATCTTTCCAATCACTTGTCGTTTTAGTTTGATAGGAATAAGTGGCATATTGTATATTTTCCACCGTTACGGTAGAGCGAAACGTGACACGGATTATATTATCATTCACAGTGGAATCCAATGTTGATCTTGTGTGAAGAGGAACAAATACTTTTTCCTGATCCTTGAAATACCAGCCCATCAAACTAATTTTGCCAGCCGTCAGGTTGTTCGGTAATAAAATATCCCTGACAGGCCATTTCAATGTTTCATTTCCGGTGATGAATGCATCCATCCGGTAATAAATTTTCAGTGGAACTGCCTGCGCTCTGACTGAAATATTTTTGCAGTCCACATTAGGTGCTGCGATTTCGATGATTTCTTGCTGTTCCAGGGAGTAGCTTAATTTACCCTGAATAATCCCGATGACATTAATCATCGGCGCCGCGACCGGGGATCGGTAAAAACCTTCGCACCGATTCTCTATTTTTTGATAGCGATATTCGCTATCTTCAACAGGAATGAGAGTAGAATCACATGATTGCGAGAAAATCGCTTCCACGTTCAACAAAGAAAGCAAAATCATCAAAAAGTGAGTTTTCATTATTATCCATTTTTTTGTCTTTGTTAAAATAAAGGAACGAATTTCAAGCTTATCTGTCGTCAGGGATTAATTCGTAGGATTCGTTTCATTGGGAGGTCAGGATAGATCCTTTTAAAGGTCGTGATAATATCAGATGTATTGTGATTATCCAGATAAACTCTTGTGAAATCTATTTTTGATAATATAATGTATTTATAAAAAAATGTCAATATAAAAAAACTTTATCTGTTTTGTATTGAATGAACAATCATAGCCACAAAAAAGAATGCCGCTTGCAGCAAAATGATGGTCGCCCCGCTGGGGACATCGAGATAGTATGAGAATATAAGTCCACTCACTGCGCCGAAAATACCGAGAATTATGGAAAGAATCGTCATAGAACGGAATGTGCGGGAAAGCAGCCGTGCAGTGGCAGCAGGGATAACGAGAAATGCAGCAATTAGCACGATGCCAACGACTTTTATTGCCGAAACAACTGTTACCGCAATAAGCACGGCAAGAATGTAATCATCTTTTACAACGGATAGATGATCTGTTTCCGCAAGCTCACGGTCGAATGACGCATACGCCCAGCGCCGCCAGAAGGGGAATGTAAGAAAGGTAATGATCGCTACAGCAACGGTCATCCGAATGTCTCGCGTTGTAACTGCGAGGATCGAACCAAAAAGATAGGTGAATGCATCGCTTGTATATTCCCGTTTCAGGAAGAGAAAAACGATACCCAGTGCCATGGACACGGAAAAGAAAATGCCGACAGCAGTATCGTTGCCGAGCTGGGTTCGTGTTTTGACCCAAAATATTCCGATTGCTACCAATATTGTAAATGGCACAGCAATCCACAGAGGTTCCTGATTCAACAGAAGTCCCAAAGCGACGCCACCAAATGCCGCGTGCGCCAATCCGCTGCCAAGGAAACTCAGGCCGCGCTGGACGACGAACACGCCGTAATAACTCGCCAGAAATCCCACCAGCGCACCGGCGATGAGTGCCCGCTGCATAAACGGGAGAGAGAGAATTTCATTCATGAGCTTCTATCAGAAATTTAAGTTTGTGT
>WJJN01000479.1 GCA_014729735.1 Candidatus Zhuqueibacterota bacterium | reverse complement strand
CATCTGGATACGAAGTAGCATGATTACATCTGCCCATTGAATCGCATCATCAACATCGTACATCAGCTTCACGTCCCAATTGTGTGCCTGATACGGGATCAATGGGCTTGGCGCACAAAATGCGACTTTTGCTCCCATGGTTGTAAGCCCGTGTAAATTGGAGCGAGCAACCCTGGAATGCAGGATATCACCAATGATCGCGACCCTCAATCCCTTCAACTCCCCGAATTTTTCCCGCAGAGTCATCATATCGAGCAGCGCCTGCGTTGGATGTTCGTGGCAGCCATCGCCAGCATTAATCACGGACCCCTTGATCCATTTCGTCAGCATATAAGGCGCTCCAGCTGCTCCGTGACGAATAACCACCATATCCACACGCATTGCCTCGATATTTTGCGCCGTGTCACGAAGACTTTCGCCCTTTTTCACTGATGATGTACTGGCAGAAAAATTTATCGTATCGGCAGATAATCTCTTTTCGGCTAATTCAAATGAAAACCGTGTTCGGGTTGATGACTCAAAGAACAGATTTACAATTGTTTTTCCACGAAGAGTGGGTACTTTCGGTATCGGACGATCCAATACTTCTTTAAATGAAACCGCCGTATCCAGAATTAAATCGATTTCTTCTTTTGATACCCCCTCAAGTGCTATGAGATGCTTTCTCTCAAGGGCCATTTTTTCTCAAAATTCTCTCATAAAATTAATATTAGTCACTAAATTCACTCTTTCGCTCTGGTGCCTCCACCAGTAAAACACAATCATCATTATCCACTTCTTTCATTTTGACGCGAATTTCTTCGCCTATCGAAGTGATAATATTCTTACCGACATAATCCGGTTTAATGGGCAACTCCCTATGCCCGCGATCTACAAGCACCGCAAGCTGGATATTCGCCGGGCGCCCGAACGACATCAATGCTTCGAGTGCAGCTCGTGTCGTACGACCTGTATAAATAACGTCATCCACTAAAACGATATTTTTCTCATCAATGTCAAATGGAATATTTGTTTGCTGTACCTTCGGCTGTCTCAGCCGCTGCCGGAAATCATCCCGATACATCGTAATATCCAATACACCCAGATGCAGCTCATCTCCCTCGATTTTATTGATCTCATTGATCAGTCGCTTTGCCAGAAAAGCACCGCGGGTGCGAACACCTACAATCGCCAGCCTTTCGGTCCCCTTATTACGCTCGATTATTTCGTGTGCCAACCTGACAATTGTGCGACGTATCCCATTCTGATCGATTATTTTTGCAATGACTTTTTGTGACATAATCAAAATTCTAATTTTGAATTAATTAGCCGTTATTATAATCATTTTTTTTAAAATTGTCAAGGCAAATTTTAAATTTTACCTACCGCAGTTTCTCTGAATTTTTGCATAATTTGCTTTTTATTTATTAAAGTTAAAAAAACTATTGACATTATCTTTTTATTTATTATATTATATAGTGAGTTTACACAATCTAAGTATTATAAAGGTACTTACATAAATTTAATAAATGCCGTTCCAAATCAGATTTATCTTTTTGTTTCGGATTAATGTAACTTATCGATTTGTATTATAAGATATTGCGGAATGAATGAGCTGGCGTTTGAAATTCGGGTCAACGACAAGCTCACCCTTCACTCTGGTTTAGTTATTAAATTCTGGTAAATACCCCATTCGTTTTTTGTGATTCAGTAACTTCAATGCTGTACAAACATTAACCAAAATGGGAGGTTGCACAATGGCTTACAAGCCGGAAGATGAAAAGGTAGTTATTGAGAAGAAAATAGAGAAATTAAAAAAACGCATCACGAATTTAAACGAAGCAATATCGCTGCAGGCAAATAAAATTGCCGACACGATGACGCTCGTTGTTATCAGTCGTGATGAAAATATTCTTCTCAGCCGTATTCAGAAGAAAAAAGAAGCGATTGAAGAACTAACGAGTTTGAGACGGGAACTATTACCCTCTCGAGAAGAAACTTCTGCTTAGATAGCTACTTCATCATAATTGTAACGCGGACATTTCGATCGAATGTCCGGATTCTATATATCGAGAATAAAATTCGCCGGAGAAAGCAAAAATTGCCGTCCGGTTCTTGCAAAGTTGAGGATTGCATTGCATCCCCTGAATTCCACCCTGAACCTCGATCCATTGTTGAACCGGTTCATACTTTAAAAGCGACGGAAATCCCTCTCCGATTCTATCTCTAATCCGCCTCTAAAATCTTCTGCTCCAGCTTTTCCACAATCTGGTTGCGGGACAGCGGATTCAGCAGATCGATCCAGTAGATCTGGAATTTACCAGTAGGATTCGAGTGAAAAATAATTCGCTTTTCATCCGGGGAAAAGCAGGGATAGGCGTCCTGCGCCGGATCGTGGGTCAGGCGGACTAATTTCTGCCCATCGGTATTCATCATGTAGATATCGTAATTGCCGTTCATTTCAGCAAAAAATACGATCCTTTTCTCGTCGTGCGACAGATGCGGCGATCCGCAGTTCCATTCACGGAACGTGAGCTGTTGTGTTTCACCACCTTCGGTATTCATTTTATAGATTTGAAAATTGCCATCGCGGTTCGATGTGAAATAAATCCATTTTCCATTACGAGTGACAACCGGCGAACAGTCGTCCGCTTCATTCTGGGTAAGGCAATGGACGATTCCCGATTCCGTATCCATCAGATAGATATCACTCAATTTCTTTTGAAAGTTAATATCCCGCGGATCATCCTTTTCCGATGTGAAGACCATTCTATCCTCATCCTTCGTAAATGCCGGATACCAGTCATCGCCGATAAACGAAACCACCGACTTGAAGGTGCGCTTTTCCAAATTCATCACATAAATATTCCGTTCCATATCCACACGATCGAGGCTGCTGGTATCGTCCTGAGTTGATGTAAAGGCAATAGACTTTCCGTCTGGAGAGAATACCGGCATCTCTTCCTGGGATTCGTTTTCGGTTAGTTTAGTGCCTTGCTTATCAGCCTTATCAATCATAAAAATATCCCAGCTACCGTCGCGATCGGACTGAAACACAATCCGCTCTCCGTCCGGTGAAAAGTATCCAAAGGCATTGTTGTAATCACCTTTGGTTAGTTGACGGATCGGATATGGTTGTCCAATCTGCCGGGCAATTTCGAACGTGTATTCGTCGGCATCCCTGCCCTTCAAAACTTCAAGATATTGGGCATATCCTTCTTTAATGCGGTTTTTTTTGAGTAGTAAATTTGCCCGCTCCACTTTGACTTTCGTAAGAGCAGGATTCAGTGACAGCGCTGTGTCATAATGCGCGATTGCCAGCGAGAAACTGTCACGCTGAGCATATGCCAATCCAAGCTTATAATGTTTATCCGGATTAACAGGATCTTTTTTGAGCTGTGATTTCAAAAGTTTAATATCGTGTATTTGTGTCCCAGTTTCATTCGAACCATTCCGTTGAGTTGCACAGCCGGAAATCAGAAGTAGAATTACAAATAGAGTGAGTTTTCTCATGATGCTTTCTCCCAGGATTTTACCAATTAGTTATGGGATAATTGTGGATAATATAATAGCGGAGTTTCAAATTATAAACATATTTTTCAAAATAGTCAAGGATAATCTTAATTTAAAAAGTTAATTTTTTATCATTTATTCAATAACAATTTTCTTAACCGCTTTTTTTGAAAAGTAGTTAAGTGATGAATAGGTCGGTTCGAATCGATAACGCACGAAATAAGTGCCTGTTGGAACTGTATTTAGATTCTCGTATTCATCTGCGACTTCAAGATTATCTTTTGCTAAAATGCTGTCATGCCAGGATGACGTAAAACAGCTCCATAGATCTTTCTGTGCGCCCGATGTTTTGAACTGCCGGTACCAAATTCGGGTTACGAATTTATCGTTCGTATCAAATATATCGGCAGTTATAAAAGAAGGTTCAGTGAGAAAGTATTCGAAGAAAAACATATCTTCTCTGGTGGGATGTCGTTTAACGGAAAATTCAAGATAGTCCGTCCCGATCCAGTAATATTGCGCCCCCTTTTTTTCGGCGATGAAAACCTGCCCGAATCGCCGGTGGATGGTAATTCCCCGCGGCTCGATGAACTCGCGATCACCGCTTCCTTTGCTGCCAAAGGAAGTCAGGTAATTCAAATTACGATCGAATTTGTGCACGCAATGATTCGCCTGATCGGTCACGTAAATATTGCTGTAGTAATCCAGCGCCAGATATCCCATCCGAGCGTTGGGATAACCGAAATCACCGGCATGAATAGCTTTGAGGTATTTCCCGGACAAGTCAAATTTTTGCAGGCGGGAATGATTCAGATCGATGACGACGATGAAATTATCGCGATAAAAAGTCCACTCCCGATGGCGATCGTTGACGGCAATCGCCTCCGGCAGATGCAATCTCCCATCGCTTTCACCCGAAACACCGAAGTTGTTCTTAAAACTGTCATTTTCATAAAACACCTGAATCCGGTGATTCCCGCGGTCGGTGACGTACAGATTATCTTGGGAATCCAGCGCAACGCCATATGGCTGACGGAATTCACCTCTGCCGTAACCCGGTCTGCCGATGCTGCTCACATAATCCAGCTTTTTACCATCATTGAATAACCGCACAACGCGATTATTGCCGGAGTCACAAATGAACACATCGCCTCGCTCGTTTGCGGCGATTCCCATGGGTTTATTCAGCCGCCGTTCCTTGTGCTCTTTCAGTCCGTAAACACCCAGCGCACTCATCGAAACATTGTAAATGATATTATTCTGCCCAGAATTAACACCGTACACAGTCACTTCGTCATCATCTTCTTCTGTAGTAGAATCATCCCAGACGTCCAGCCGCACCACTGCCAAATCCTGAGGATTACGGAACTTCACACGGTTCTGCATAAATAGGAACAGATGAAATTTGGTCGCCTTGCGAATTCCATAGCTGTGCAAATACGGAGGGAAAACGAGGGTGGTTGGATTCTCATCACTTTCATTGTCGTCCCAGCCTGTCAGGCAGACTAATGTCGCTAAAATCAGTATAATGAGAAAAAATTTTCGATTCGGAGGACATATCATTGCGGCATCGGTTTAATTCTGATGAAAATGATTGTAAATATTCTGTGCCAGTTGTTCGGGGATTCCCTTTACCTGTTTAAGCTCTTCAATAGTGGCAGATTTGAGATTCCGGACAGATCCGAAATGTTTCACCAGTTTTTTCCGACGGGTTGGACCCACGCCGGAAATATCGTCCAATTCGGATTTCACCGCTGCTTTGCCGCGCAGTTTTCGATGGTAATCCACCGCAAACCGATGTGCTTCATCACGAATTCTCTGCAACAGACGGAGCCCGGATGATGTGTGCGGAATATTCTGGGGATCGGAAGATGCAGGAATAAAGACCTCGTCCAGGCGTTTTGCCAATGCGATAACAGGTTGCTTCTCCAGATTTAAATCTTTCAGAACACGCAGTGCGACCGACAACTGTCCTTTTCCGCCGTCGACCATGATCAGGTCCGGCATATTTTTCTTCTCTTTCAAAATTCGGCTATACCGCCTGCGGAGCGCCTCTTCCATCATCGCGAAATCGTCGGGAGTGGATTTTATACGAATCTTGAAACGGCGGTATTCTGCTTTCTTCGGCTGCCCGTTGATAAACGTCACCAGCGATGCGGTGGGATTTGTGCCGGAAATATTGGAAATATCAAATGCTTCGATGTGCCTCGGCAGGGATTTCAGATAAAGGTCACGTTGCAGTGCTTTCACTGAATGTGGAACGAAATCTTTGGTTTTCATTTTCTGGAGCTTCAACTCATCCAGCAGCAATTTGGCATTCTGGGTTGCCATTTTTAATAGCTTGACCTTCTCCCCACGCTGTGGAAATTTCAGTCGAACTCTTGCGCTATTTTTCGATTGCAGCCATTTCTCGATCTGCTTTATATCAGCGATTTTTTCCAACAGATAAATCTCTCCCGGAATAAATTCAGAGCGCAGATAATATTGAACCAGAAACTGTTTTAGCACATTCGCCATTGGCTCACTTTCGACGCCGGAAAGATAGAAATGCTGACGTCCGATTATTCTGCCCTCCCGCACTTTGAAAATAACGCCACATGCGTCGTCGTCTTCCATGACAGCCGTCAATAAATCCTGATCGATCTGTTCCGGAGTTATGACCTTTTGTTTGAATTGAAAATCCTTGATCGCATTAAGCTGATCACGAACCCGGGCAGCTTTTTCGAACTGCAACTGTTCTGCGGCTTGCTCCATTTTCGCTTGCAATTCGCTCACCACCATATTATCGCGTCCCTGAATAAAATTGGTGATATTCCTGACGATCTCATTGTATTCTTCTTCATTAATGAATCCCTCGCACGGACCCAGGCAGCGGTGAATATGATAATTCAAACAGACACGGAATTTTTTCGCGGCAATGTTTTCTTGAGTTAAATTCAAATTGCAACTGCGAATCGGAAAAATTCTTTTTACTGTTTTCAACAGCGACCGCATCAATTTGACATCGGTGTAGGGTCCGAAATACTTAGATCCGTCACGAATAATACGTCGAGTCGGGAAAATTCGGGGGAACGGCTCGTTTGTCACCCGGATGTAGGGAAAGCTCTTGTCATCCTTTAAATTAACATTGTAGCGCGGCTTGTATTCTTTGATCAGATTTGCTTCCAGAATCAATGCCTCGATCTCGGAATCCGTGATGATCGTCTCCAGGTCGCGGATCTTGTTCACAAGCCGTTCATGCTTCGGTCCTTCGTTCCTGCCGGATTGAAAATATGACCGGACCCGGGAGCGCAACCTTTTTGCCTTTCCGACATATATTATCTTATCATTTTTATCTTTAAACAGATAAACACCGGGTTCGGTTGGAACCTGTTCTAATTTTTCTTTGAGTGTTTCGATCATCTTATTCAGACATTTTCGGATTAAATAGAAACTAAAATACAACTAAACCAAATCAAAATCAAGTGGAAATTATGCGGGAAATCCTTGCAAAGGATTCGAAGCCTTCACGAGGATTCTAATCTTTGTTTAAACAAAAAACTCCGATGAGAATTTTCACCGGAGTTTTAAGATCTATATTGAATGGTGGCGATGGGAGTTAGAAGCTGTCAACGGCTTCATCGACTGAGTTGAACGTTTCAAAGACGGTGATGAGTTTGGTAATTATCAACAGACTTTGAATACGTTCCGTTACGTTCGCCAGTTTCAGATCACCCTGATTATTCCGCATGGTAGTCAGACCGCCGATCAAAATCCCCAAGCCGGAACTGTTCATCCAACTGACTTTGCTTAAATCGGCGACGACCTTTGTTTTATCGGAATCAATCAGTTCGTGCAGTTTTTCGTTCAATAAAGTTGCATCGGGACCGCCCATAATTTTACCTGCTAACTCCAAAACAACAACGCCGCCTTGTTCTTTTTCTTTTAAAGTCATTTTGTCCTCCTCAAATATTTATCTTCGTGATAAATTTTTTCCTTTTTGTTGTTCTTTTCTTATCTGCCACTCATACACAAGTGGGCTGGCGACAAATACCGACGAGTATGTACCGATAATAACGCCAACCAATAATGCAAATGAAAAATTGTGAATCACTTCTCCGCCGAAGAAGAATAGAATAATAACGACGATAAAAGTCGTTAAGGATGTTAAAACAGTTCGGCTCAATGTTTGGTTAATACTTCTGTTAATGATAATATTAAAATTTTCCCGACGCATCAATTTTAGATTTTCCCTGATTCTGTCAAAAACGACAATTGTGTCATTCAATGAATATCCAACGATAGTCAAAAACGCTGCCACAACAGCGAGGGAAATTTCCAGATCTAAAATGGAAAATGCTCCCAGAGTAATGATCACGTCGTGAAAAAGGGCGACCACCGCGCCAACGGCAAACTTGAATTGAAAGCGCCAGCTAATATAAACCAGAATAAGTCCCAGTGCAACCAAAATCGCCCAAATAGCGGCTCTTCGTAATTCATTGCCAATTCGAGGTCCGACGGTATCCCTTTCCCGCAGTTCAAATGAATTGTCTTGAAGATTATTGGCAATTTCGGAAGTGATGCGTTCCGATACTTCCTCAATTTCTTCTTGCTGTTGCACGCGGATCAGTACTTCGTTGCTCTCACCAATTTTTTTAATTTCGCTGTTCGCCAATCCGATCCCTGCTAAAATATCACGAATGCTCCCGACTTCGATAGGTTTTTCAAACTGAAGACGGATGGATGTCCCACCTGTGAAATCTATACCATAATTCGGACCGCCTCTTGCAACAAGAGATGCTATTCCAACTAGAATTAGAAACGCGGATAAAACAGCGCCGATTTTTCGTTTGCTCATAAAATCGATATTTACATCTTTTAAAAATTGCATTTCGTTCCTCACTGTAATCAATCAATAAGTTAGATACTTAACTGCTTTATGTTCCATTTGGAGGTAATATAATCGAAAATCAATCGTGTAACCACAATTGCGGTAAACATACTGGCGATAATACCAATAGAAAGCGTTACCGCAAAACCGCGGATCGGACCGGTACCAAATTGATAAAGAACGAGAGCCGTCAACAGGGTCGTCACATTGGCATCCAGAATTGTACGAAACGCACGGGCATAGCCGCTGTCTATCGACGTCCGAATCGTTTTGCCGGTTCTTAATTCTTCGCGAATTCTTTCAAAAATGAGAACGTTCGCGTCAACAGCCATACCGATAGTCAAAATAATGCCCGCGACACCCGGCAAAGTGAGTGTAAAATGAAATGCTGCCAAAACCGCGAGCAAAAATACGATATTTAAAACCAGGGCAAGATCGGCTATAATTCCTGCCATTCGATAATAGATTACCATAAATACGATCACGATCAGCAAACCAACAATGGCAGACCACTGCCCCTTATTGATGGAATCCTGTCCCAGTGAGGGTCCCACCGTTCGCTCTTCGATACTCTCCAATTTTGCCGGCAGAGCGCCTGCACGCAAAACCACAACAAGGTCTTTTGCCTCATTTATATCCGCCATTCCCTCGATACGGGCGTTTCCATAGGGTATTCGATCCTTGATTCGGGGAAAAGACGAAATTTTATCATCCAGTACAATCGCAAGATGTTTGCCGATATTTGCGCCGGTCACTCGAGCGAAAACTTTTGCGCCCTCTGAATTAAATGTCAAATGAACTTCTGATTGACCGGCAGCGGTCATGGCATCTCCGCCACCGCCAGCAACCTGGACATCCGCGCTTTCAAGATAATTACCTGTCAATTCAGGCTCTTTTTTAACCAGTAATAAATAAAAGTATTCTTTTTCCTGATCACGGACTGTCATTTCGGGCTTGGAAGACCACAGGAATTCGGAATCATCTGGAATTACCTGTCGCACTTCCGGATAATTCAGGATTCGGTTAATGATCGGCATATTTTGTTTCGGAGCTGCCATTAAATTGCGGACATTTCCGAAAAGAGACAAAAACGGATTCTCCTCGAATAAATCTTTGTCCACGGATAGGGTCGTGTCTTCGTCTGCTGCTGCGGTATCTTCTTCAGTCGTTTCACCGAATAGCTCGGACAGATCGATTTCTTTATCGTCGCGTACTTTTTCCTCACGTGTCGTATCGGCTGATGCTTCTTCTGCTAATTCCGTGGTGTCAACAATTCCGTATTTCCGTTGTTTTACAATACGATCAATCTTCTGCACCACATCCCAGGTGTCTTCCCATTCACGAACGAGCTTGAATTCGAGCACCGCCGTCCTTCCGATGATCTTTTTTGCCCTGCTCACATCCTGAATACCTGCTAACTCCACAACGATTCGATTCGCACCTTGTTTGGTGATCGAGGGTTCGGAAACACCGAACTGGTCGATTCTGTTACGTAGTACCTCGAGACTTCTTCCGATCGCTTCCTCTGCTTCTTTTCTTAAATCGCTCATAATTTTGCGATCAGAATCTCCCTTTTTGCCAAAATATCGATTCAGATCCAGATTCCTTTGTTCAAAAGTTTCCTGAAGTACATCGAAAAAATCAAGGTTCTGTAGCTTCGCCTCCCTGTCGATTTCAGCAATGAGATTTTCAAATTCAAAGTTCTTATATTTCGCAATTCCCAAAATAAATTCTTCAAAGTCGACTTCATAGACCAAATAAGTTCCACCCTGCAAATCCAAACCTCTTTTTATAGATTTGCGTTCGGTTCGATCGACTCTCTCATTTACTTGAACCAACTGTTCGCTTACACGAATCAACTGATCCAGTGAATCACCGGAAAGCCCGGCTGTTGCAGCTCGAATTTGGCTCTCCAGATCTCCTTCTATCAATGCTTCCCGGACATCCCGTGGAGCCAGAGCCGTCCCTTCGGAAATTCGGGTAACTAATTTTTGCTCTTTGTCTTTAAGATCCTGAAGAATAAATGTGGGATAAAGCTGCCATATAGCGATGATAATCAGGAATGCGATCAATATTCCCCTGAATAGCAATTTGCGTTGCATAAAACACTCGCCTCCGAAAATAACGATTAATAATTTATTTTAAATCAAATTTTTAATGCTAATTTTGATTAAACGATACAATATAATTTTTTTTTATCTAAAAGTCAATAGAAAAGTCAAATGCCCCATTCATATTTCTTTTTAAATTTCATGATACTCTTGTATAGCGCCTCGGCTATCTTTTGCTGGAAAGCAGATGTGCGCAATTTTCTCTCTTCTGTCCTGTTAGAAATAAATGCTGTTTCCACCAGTATATTCGGCATCGAAGCACCCCACAAGACATAGAAATTCGCCTGGCGTACGCCGCGGTCAATTAGATTGCAATGATCGGAAATAACCTCCTGAACAATGGCCGCAAGGTCTTCACTCTCGGTATTATAAATATTTTGTGCCATCGCCGACAATATGAAATTCTCGGCAGAAAGATCGGCATATTTGCTGTTCTTTTCATATTTGATCACCGAGTTTTCCAGCAGGGCGACCTCTCTTGCTTCTTCGGTGTTTTCCGGTCCCAAAAAATAAGTGCTCACGCCTTTAATGCGCTTGCTGGGATTGGAGTTGGCATGAATACTAATGAACAGCTTTGCTTCGTTTCTGTTTGCAAATTCGGTTCGATGCTTTAACTCAATGAAGCGGTCATCATCACGCGTCATCAGTACTTCGATATCCGACTTCTCGCGCAAAATATCCTTTAACTTCAAAGCGATTCCCAGTGTCACATCCTTCTCATAAGTACCGCCTCTTCCAATCGCACCCGGGTCCTTGCCGCCGTGCCCCGGATCGATAACAATCTTGTCGATCAGCCATTTTTTCTTGACCTGTTCCAACTCATTTGTAATTGTGTCTGAAATATCCTGTTTTGTATGTACGGAAATCAAGATTTCATTGGGTTTCTGTAATAACAACTGTTTATCCAGAACAGTTCCCCGTAACTTAAAACTCAATTGTGCAATCTGGTCTGATATTTGGAGTGGAACAATTCTGGAAACGATGCCCGATGGAAAATTCCGCGCCAATGCAATGGAATCGACAATTCCGCCGTATATATCCACATATAGCCAGCCGTGACGCACCCGTAATCCCACATCCGCGGAAGTGAAATTGCGAGATGTTTTTATTCTGAATAACGAACCATTCGCCTTTTCTTTTATCTCGATATGATTGATATTACCATATTGCGGCGGGGTTATTTCCAACTGATCCCGGCGTTTATTGAAGTTGATGTTGTCAGGAAAGACCTGCCTGATTATTTTTGTGAAATCAGTCAGCGGAACGTAAATTTCATTATTGTTGAAATAGGTATCCACGGTCATCTGATATGTTTCATCGTCCACGACAATAAACGGATTAAATGCAGTGATCTTAATTGCCTTATTCTCCAGATAAACCACCATTTTTTTGGTTTTTTCTGTATAGAACGTGCGTGCACGAAACATATCAGCAAAATCATGAATCGAAATATATCGGATATCATTGATTTTTACAATGGATAATTCAGAGTCCTGACGCGGGACATTCCTGGCAATTGAATAGGTGGGTATTATTAAAAGTATTAAACACAAACGAATCAATAACAGGTTCAAAAATTGTTTATATGTAAAGTTTCTCCTCATCTGCTGATTTATTCTTTCGAAAAATAATCACTTGCGTTCTTTAAGATCTTCTTTTCATCATCGGTTAAATTTTCGTATCCAACCTCATTAATTTTATCCAGTATGGAATCGACCTCATCCCGCAATTCCTGCAGTTTCCTTCGCTTTTTAGCCAGAGTCATCATTCGCCGTTGTTCTTTCTTGTCTTTAATAAACTCATTTAAATCGAAAAATTTCCTTCTGTAGCGAATATAAACAAAACCGACAACCATCCCTCCCAGATGAGCAAAATGCGCGATGCCGTCCTGTGCACCTGTAAAGCCGAATAACAACGTTATCGCCAGAAAGATTAGTACCCAGTGTTTCGCTTTCAGTGTGATAAAGAACGGAAAAAGCATAATCGGGCGATCCGGGAAAAACATTGCAAATGCGGCAAGTATTCCATAAATTGCACCTGATGCACCGATTACCGGGGTCATGGAACCTGAATGAAAAATGATATGAAACAGTGCACCACCAATGCCGCAAATCACATAATATTTCAAAAACTCGCGGTTTCCCCAATAGCGTTCCACCTCGCAGCCGAACATCCAAAGGATAAACATATTCAGCAAGATATGCAGAAAATCGCCGTGCAGAAACATGTAAGTGAATAATTGCCAAATGAAAAACTTTTTTAAAACCAGATTCGGGAACAGTGCAAACCAACCGATGAGCAGGCGCGGCATCAATTGCTGTAGCAAATAGACTGCGGCATTTGCGATCAGTAAATATTTTACAACAGTAGTAATATTTCTGCCGCCAAAGCCAAAGCTTGGTCTGGTTTGTTCGTAGTAATACATAGGCTATATTTATTTATTCAATAATAGAAACACGGATACTTGTTGTTCGCGCAATATCCGTGTCTATTTATGGTTACATATAATTATGTCTGAAAACTGGCAAATGAAGTGCTATCAATTTATAAAAATGGATGTTGCTACTCCTTGTTTAAATTTTCAGAGCCGAATAAAAGTTCCCGTTCAATTTACAACACGAAGTACAAAATTGTAATTTGAGATAAGAGAATTTTGGATTTAAAGTATTCCCAATCGGATTCCGGCTCGGATTCCAAAACCGGAGACATTTACTTTGTATGTAATATTGTCCTCTTCGCGGTCGAGCTTTGCGCGGTCATAAAAAGCTTCTATTGTCAATGCCGAGCGCGATCCTATTTTATATAAAATTCCACCGGAGAGCATCCAACGAAAACCGTGATAAAATTTGCTTTTCGACTGAACTTTTTCTCCATCCTCATATTTTGCCTCTTTTGCCCACATCAATCCGTAGCCGAATCCGGCACCGGCAGTATAAAACAATTGGTATGTAGCGGGAATCTTCACATTAACCTGACCGGTAATCGGAATAAACGTGACCGAAGATTCTTCTTCAGGTATCCAGCCCGTTTCAATGACCCCGGCTGTCGAGGAGTTTTCAATTTCTCTTTCCTCTTTATTCGTCCCCCGAAAGAAATCTAGTCCCAAACCAATATCTACAGATTCATCGAACGCCGTACCGAGATAACCGCCGAAAATGAGTCCGCCTTTTGTATCCTTAGGATTGAAATATCCCATTTTAAATGACGTTACACCATAGCGCTGTGCGAACAGGCTGCTTTGTGCAATGAAAATTATGAAGATAATAGCAGAAACCATTAATATAGTATTTTTTTTCATGTTGCTCCCCTTTTAATTAAGTCTAAAATATGGTTAATTTTATTAAATATAATTGAAAAAGTCAAGTAAAAAATTTCCAATATAAGCTACTCCATGTTAAGAATTTGTCAAATAAGTTACTGTAATATTTCTTGACTATTGGGTATAAATGTCCGTATATTAAATGGAATATTTATCTTATTTCGCAATAATTATCGTTCCAGCATATTAGAGGAGGTGAAAATTACATGCTGAAGTTTCGTACTTGTGATTTTGATTTTATTGAACACATCCCACCGTCATCAAATGCGTTGCAGCGAAAAATAGGAAACATCCTAAAGTGTTCCACCGATTGTACGGCGAATGTGGCAAATATTGATAAATCCACTGGAAAATACCAAATTATTTTACAAGGAACATTATGCGAAGATACACCTGTTTTACATTAGCCTGACCAAATTTTGTCTAAAATTATCGATGAGCCGTATTTTAGTTTAGGAGGTGTAATGATACCTACTTTTGACATTCGTGATTTGGAAATTATACGCAATGCGAACATTTCATCGTCGACATTGAGACGCCAGATAAAAAGTATGATTGAAAGTTCGGATAATTGTCGTGCTATCGTTGAAAGATTAAACAGAGACACCGGAGAATATAGTATTATTCTTCAGGGGACTCTTGAATCCAATGAGAACTAACAAAAAAGAGGCTGAATCAGCCTCTTTTTTTTCTTAATCAAGATACGATCTCAATGTTTTGCTTCGCGAAGCATGACGCAATCTCCTGAGCGCCTTTTCTTTTATCTGCCTGACCCTTTCCCGCGTCAAATCGAAACGAAGTCCGATTTCCTCCAGCGTGAGCGGATTATCCTGCCCCAACCCAAAATACAGTTTCAAAACTTCTGCCTCTCTCTGTGTCAGCGAAGCGAGTGCCCGTTTTAATTCAATTTTAAGTGATTCATTAATTAACGACATATCCGGTGGCGGATCATCATTGTTTTCGAGAACATCCAGCAGGCTGTTCTCTTCGTCCTGGTTGAACGGCGCATCGAGAGAGACGTGTTTCCCTGATATTTGTAATGCGTCGGACACCTCGAAATCGGTCATTTCGAGAGATCGTGCAACTTCACCCGATGACGGTTCTCGTTCGAACTCCTGCTCCAGCGTATTAAATGCCTTGCCTATTTTATTAAGCATTCCAAGTCGATTCAGCGGTAATCGTACTACCCGCGATTGTTCCGCCAGTGCCTGGAGTATCGATTGCCGGATCCACCAGACTGCGTAGGAAATGAACTTAAATCCCTTTGTTTCATCAAATCGGGTAGCTGCCTTGATCAGTCCCAAATTCCCCTCGTTTATTAAATCACCCAGCGTTAATCCCTGTCCCTGAAATTGCTTG
>WJJN01000478.1 GCA_014729735.1 Candidatus Zhuqueibacterota bacterium | reverse complement strand
GGCAGTAAGCAATGCTGCACTGATTACGGAAGGATAGCCGAGTCCGGTGTTGATTGATAATAACAGAAGAACTAACAAAATGCCGAACGATACAGGCACGATGCGCAAACCGACTTCATTGAACTCGGCTATATATGAAGCGGAACTCATCCACGCCGGAATCAGCGTAAAATAATTCAGCGTGGGACCATGGTATTCGCGGGGATCGTACTGATAATCCCCGTTTTCCAACAAATCGGCAAATTTAATGGCATGTACTGCTTCGTCTGTGTGCATCGGTCGCTGCGCCAGATCCGGCAGTCGCAACGCCATTGCAATGATGATGATGCATGCGAACAGCAGTGCATGTTTCACTCGGCTGCTCATTTTGCCGGTTTACCGTAAACAGCCACTTCGATATAATGGTTCAAATCGTTGTTGTTATTTCCGTTTGAATAGCAACGCACATAGCGTCCCTGAAGCCCTCTGGCATCGATGAGTTTTCCTTCGGCTGTTTCCACATAGTGCTTGTCTTTGCCAACTCCCAGTCCTGCGGAGTTGTCGATATCATTATTAAAGATGGTTTCCACATCTTTTACGAAATTCGGATCATCCGAAACCTGCACAATCACATCAAAATAAATGCGCGGTTGTTTATGAAAATGCCACAGAACCACCGCATAAATATGATGGACCGCCTCCAGATCGATGGTAACGTGCTGCAAAAATGGTCCCAATTCCACATAACTGCCATCGGCTGCTTCCTTGTCATCGTCTGTGATCATTTCGATTTCGCCGATAATTGGCATATCATCGGTGCTGGCAACCGGCTTATTCAGCGCGACATTCTCTGCACCTGCCGGTGCTAAAAACGGCGGACGTGGTTTTCCCAGCGGTTTTTCCACATTCGGCACGTTTAAATTTTGCGGCGTACCCACAAACATCGGCTTGGGTAATTCAATGTTTAGCGGTTTTAATCCTTTTTCATCTTTCGCATCACTCTTCTGTCCATAAATTTGAAATGCGAATGCACATGTTAATATTAAGAACAATAGCAGTACTTTATCAAAATTACGTCGTTTCATGGTGAAAAATCTCCTGTGTTAATTTCCTATAAAAAACTAAAACTCAACTCAGAGCGACCAGCCCTCTCGATACTCTCTTTGGAGGAATTCATTTGCTTCCGGTAAATTCGTGACTTCCATTTTGTCGGCATCCCACTCCAGCACGGTATTTTTGTCCTTGCAGCGAATGGCGATATTGCCCAGCAGCATCATTTCCGTGAGCGGACCTGAATAGCTGAAATCAGTGGTGGATTTCTTATCTGCCTTGATTGCTTCGATCCACTCTTCATGAATTCCAGGTGACCGGGGAATTGTCTTCTCCGGGCGGTCATATTGCTTCATGAAAGTTTCCGGTATCAGGCGCGGATTTCTGCCATACGTGCTGCACATTAATTTCCCTTTATCTCCGATAAAAATAACGCCGCCGCCACCGTCGCCCATTCTTCTGCCAGGTTCAAGCTCTTCGGGACGCGGAGGAGTCAGTCCGCCATCGTACCAGGCAAGCATTACCGGAGGCATTTTACCGCGGGCAGGGAATGTATAATGAATGACCGAAGCTTTTGGAAAAGAATCTTCGGTGAATTCCGTGGAGCTTGCATGCACGGTCGTCGGATGTCCGAGATTCAGCGCCCAGTAGGGGTGATCGATTATGTGGGCACCCATGTCACCGATTGCACCGGTTCCGAAATCCCACCAGCCGCGCCAACTGAACGGCACATAGTCGGGATGATACGGACGCCAGGGAGCCGGTCCGACCCACAAATCCCAATCCAGCGATGGTCGGGCGTACGGTACTTCCTCTGGTCGATTGATGCCCTGCGGCCAAATCGGACGATTCGTCCAGCAGTGCACTTCGCGGACGTCGCCAATCGCGCCGTCCCAGATCCATTCATTAATCAGGCGTCCTACTTCGCTGGCATGCCCCTGATTTCCCATTTGAGTGACCACATCCTGTTTTTTTGCGGTTTCCGCAAGCAGTCGGGCTTCATAGACAGAGTGAGTCAACGGCTTTTGGCAGAATACATGCTTTCCCATTTTCATCGCCATCATGGCAATGACGGCATGTGTATGATCCGGCGTACTAATCGTGACGGCATCGAAATCTTCTTTCTCGAACATTACCCTGAAATCACGATATTTATTTGCTTTTTCCCATATTTTTAATAGCGCCTCTTTTTCATCAGCGCGCTCCTTAAACTCAGCCATTTTTTCATCATCGACATCACACAGGGCGACGACATTTTCTGCGCTGACACCTTCAATATCAGATTTTCCTTTTCCACCTGCACCGACAGCCACAATATTCAGTTTATCGCTCGGGGGCATGTATCCCGGTCCTCCCAGAACATGCCTGGGAACAATCATGAATCCAGCCGCCGCAGTTGCCGCTCCCCCCAGAAAGTCTCGCCTTGTCATTTTTCCGCTTGCCATCTTTGGGTCTCCTTTAAAGATTTACATTTTATGACATAGATATTAATAATTTTAAAATTTAAATGCAACACATTTATAGCCATTTTTCACCGGCTCATCTTTATCACTAATTCCCGGGCTTCAATTTTGAGTTGTTCGTTTTCAGTTGAGTCTATTAGATCTCTTAGCACGGCTTTCGTCTTCACAGGATCTCTCCAGCCGACTTTCTTTGCGAGTTCCAGCGCTGCCACTTCTGCTTCCGGACGAAGCGCGCTATCATCAAGATAAGTTACAACTGTTTCAAAAGATCGAATGGTGTAGACCTTTGAAAGTCCGGATAACACCATCCTCTTTTCCTGAATATTCTCTGCAAGCTCCATCGCGTTCAAATAGAGCTCGACGGTGGTGTCCTGTGGTCTGTCGCTCTCCAGACCGAGCAGCCGGATATATCCTCGCAGTGCGAGAATCCGGTGCACCTCATCAGTCGACGACCTGGCAATTTCGAACAAATCATCGAGAGGTTCGGGAGTTGGATAATCGGACATGGCATATATCGCGGCAATTCGAATGCCTGCATCCTCATCTGTCAAATATGTTTGCAGCACAGGAAGTGCCTGCGGTTCGCCAATAACTCCCAGCACTTTGATTAACGAGCTCTTCGTTTCGCTATCTTTAATATCCGTAATTTCAGACAAAATCACTTCCGATGGAGATTCTTTTTCCTGGAATTTAGCGGCAACTGCTACCAGCGTTCGCTCGAGCCTGGTTCGGTCCGATTTTGATGAAGCATTTTTCAGCAGATCCAGAATTTCAG
>WJJN01000477.1 GCA_014729735.1 Candidatus Zhuqueibacterota bacterium | reverse complement strand
TGCAGAGTATCGAGACAGATATGATGCGTCTAAATTGCCCCCGCCTTTATTCGATGAAAGTGACAAGCAAGTCAACGATAAATTAGAGGATTTTTTCTTTCAAAGGAAACTTCGCGAACCGGGACAAAGAGAGCAAAATAATAAAGCTTCTTATTATGGGATGGTTGAATTAATTGACGATCAAGTCGGTCGCATGTTAGATGAATTGGAAAAAACGGGTCAACGAGATAATACGATTGTTATTTTTCATTCAGATCATGGTGAAATGTTGGGTGATCACGGCTTAACGGCGAAAGGATGTCGCTTTTACGAAGGACTTGTAAGAGTTCCTCTGATCTTATCCTGGCCCGGACATTTCAAAGAAAATGTTAAAAGCCACGCCCTTGTTGAGCTGTTGGATATAACGCCAACTCTGTACGACATTGTTGGTATTAAGCCGACCCGGATGCAGGGCAAGTCTTTATTACCCATTTTAAAAGGCGAAAAATCACCGGATTTCCACCGGGGTTTTGTGCGCTGTGAGTATTATGATACTTTAAATATGAAAGCGCCCCATGAACCTGAAAAGCATAAATCTTGCTGGGCAACGATGTATCGTACTGAAAAATATAAATTAGTTGTTTATCATGGCAACGAATATGGAGAAATGTATGATATGAAAAATGATCCCAATGAATTTAACAATCTTTGGGAAAACCCGGATTTCCAAAATATTAAAAACGATCTGATCAAAAAGAGCTTTGATGCGAGTATTGTTATCTCTGATCCCGGGCCACCGTTGATAGGGCGTTATTGAGAATATTAAATTTTATTATCCTTATGTTTTCGGAGTCAACGTTTCATAATTAATTTAATTAATATCAAAATGATAATATTATGACTCTAACTGTTATTCGATTATTGGTTTTATATTTTCTGCTTCATCTCCCTTCAGTTCATTCTGCATTCTGTAAAACTGAAGAAAATATAAAAAGTGGTAAACAGAAATCAGCCGCCAAAAAGAATCCGGTTGTCCGGTGGACTGCCAATCGTGACGGGATGAACTTCCGTTATGATTTTCTCAAAAACATCGAAACAACCACCTTACACATTGGCACGCCGGAAATGGGGACTTTCAACCATCACGCCCATATTACCTATTTTAAAGGAGTGTTTTATGCTATTTGGGACACTCAGTTAAGAGATGAGCATGGCCCCGGTCAGCATGGTTTAATGCGGCGTTCGAAAGATAACGGAAAAACCTGGACACCTGTAGAGGTTCTTTTTCCGAAGATGGACAGGTACATAGCTACATCCGAAGCCCAAAGTCCGGAAGGTTACCGGGGACGCATCCAGACCGCCAACGGATTTGCTGTGGTGGATGACGTATTGTACGCTGTCACGGAGGTCGACGACCACAGGGGACCAAGCGTCCGTAAACGGAAGCGTTTCCACGCGGGACGCCTCTGTCGATCTATCAACCCGGATGGCAATTTGGGGAAACTATTCTGGCTGTCGAAGAGCGCACCAAAACCGGTTAAAGGATTTCCATCCTATCCTCCAGGTGATCCCAAACTGGTGCAAAAAATCAATCAATATTTCAAACAGCTTGGTAATGAGATACAACTCGATTTCTCAAGCCCTGTTCCAGAGATAGCCCCCGGCGACGTGTGGACACCCTTCCCAATTTCAGATGACAACCATCGGCTTATCGAACAGGTTCCGTCCTACAGGGAGGCAAATGGTACGTGGGTCAGGCTATATCGAGATGCAGGATTGCTCGGCGTTCCAATTCCTGACAGGGGACCGAAAAAAGCATTGGAAGAAAGCAAGAGCAGAAGGAATTATGCATCCTATAGCTTTGATGATGGTAAAACCTGGACCGTCCCAACACGCACCAGCTTCCCGGATGCCTGTGCCAAAAGCGATGCCGGGCGACTTCCTGACGGACAAATATATGTGATTAATAACGTCCTACCCCTTTCGCCGAAAAAAGGTGGACGTTCCCTGCTTGGCATCTCTTTATCCAGGGACGGACTGAACTTTGACAGGGTAGCTGTGATCCGTTTTGTGCCGCCACCGCAGCGTTATAAAGGAAGAGCCAAATCCATTGGATTCGCATATCCGCATTCGGTAGTTGTCGGAGACGATCTATGGGTCATCTATTCCGTCAACAAAGAAGATATACAAGTGACACGAATACCAATCAACGAATTATACAAGCTTAAATGAATTTGATTTTGAAGAAAATTTATTGGTAATTAATGAAAACAGGGAGGATAATATCATGACTTCAACGATTATTCGATTTCTAATTTTGTGTTTTTTGTTACAGATTCCTATCTCTCAATCTGCCTTTTGCCAAGCCGATGAAGTTATAATAAGTGGTGAGCAGAGAACAATCAAAAAAGAAAATCCGGTTGTCCGATGGACTGCCTATAAGAGTGATGATAAGACCTTCCGTTATGATTTTCTGGAAAACCTGGAGCACATCAACCTGCACACTGCTAATCCGGAAACAGGGACATGGAACCATCACCAACATATTTTCTATTTTAAAGGTGTTATGTTTGCGGTTTGGGATTCGCATATAAGAGATGAGAATGCAGCAGGTCAACATGCCAGGATGCGTCGTTCTTCAGACGAAGGTAAGACATGGAGTCCTATGGAAGTTCTTTTCCCGCCATCAGCCAAAAATGTACCAGCGGCTGATCCATACCCAAAGACACGATTTCAGAGTTTTAACGGAATTGCCATGGTGGACGATGTACTGTATGCAGTTACAGACGTAGCCGAATGGACGGCGGCAGGTGCCAAGAAGATTAGACCGAGAATCAAGATTGGCCAAATGTGCAGGTCCGTCAGTCCTGACGGTACACTGGGAAAAATCTTCTGGTTACTTCCCGAAGCGCCTGAACCGGTACCTGGCTTCCCGGCTTATCCAGCAGGAGATCCGGTACTTGTTGGAAAGATAAAAAATTATTTCAAACAACCAGGTAATGAAATACAATTATCGTTTGGAGTTGGTCACCCTGATTCGGATGATGATCATCATCTTGGGGAACCGGTTCCGTCCTACCAGCTCAAAGATGGTACATGGGTCAGACTTTATCGGGACGGTGGCTATAAAGATGCGAAAACATTTAGAGAACAAGAAGCAAGTAAAGCCCGCCGGAATTATGCTTCATTCAGCTTTGATGATGGAAAAACCTGGACAAT
>WJJN01000006.1 GCA_014729735.1 Candidatus Zhuqueibacterota bacterium | reverse complement strand
CTCTTCGTAATCCTGCCAGCTTTGATCCATATGTTGTTTGATAATCTCCAGCACCCGCTGCTGCAATTCTGCGGGTACGGATTCCTCCGAACGTCCCTGGCGGTTGGTCTTCGATTGAAAGCGAATATTTTCAGGTTCGGGCACATAATAACAATCAATTGCTTTGGAATAACGCAATGAATATTCATTCACGCTGGCTGTGCGATGGCGAATCCACTGTCGGGCAACGAAAATCGGCATTTTACAATGAAATTTGAATTCCACCATTTCAAACGGACTGGTATGCCGGTGTCTCAACAAATAGCGAATTAAACCGCGATCCTGGCGGACTTTCCTGGTGCCGCGACCATAAGAAACCCGTGCCGCCTGCACAATAGACTCGTCAGTGCCCATATAGTCCACCAGCCGGACAAAGCCATTATCAAGACAAGAAATTTCTTTATCAAGTATTTCCTCTGCTGCCGAAGCTGTAACGTGTGACATATTATTCTCCATTCACGGAGCTGTATCAAATTTTTACCACGGTTGAAATCGATCGGGTGCTCCGTGATATTAATTTCGGTTTAGAAATTCATGCAATGTTTAATATCCTCAAAATATAACAAAATATTATTTTGTTTTCAAGCTATTTTTCAGAAAGCAAAGAAATGGTGGGAATCGCAGCAGGAAGCCTGAAGAAAAGGGCTGCCAATCTTATGCACGGAATACAGCAGCCCGAGATCGTTTTGTCCGGCAAAGGACTTCTTAAATTGCCTCCGCCAATTCATCGACTACTTTAGCGATATTATGACGAATGTTACCGATAATCGCATCCTCTTCCGTTATAACAGCCAACACGGCATCGCCACAATCTGCCATCAGGATTTTACCACTCTCGCACTCGATCATTGTCTGGCTTAGAGAGCCGAGTTCCATTTCCGAAGCCATAACTTCAGACGCACCATATCCGGTCGAAACAATTGCACCCAGAGCATCCAGATCGGTTTCGCCGCTGGTTTCGCTTTCGATTACAAAGCCATCTCGTCCAACAACCGTCACTGCATTCACACCTTGCAAATTGAGCAGTGAATTCAATATTTTTTTCGCACTTCTCGCTGCTGCCATAATTGCATCTCCTAATATTTTTTTATCAATTTTGGTTAAGTGTTGATTATTCTATTTATACCAAATCAGCAATTTGATTTTAACGCCTCTTTTCCGAAGAACTAATTGACTGATTTTATACCACTTTCTTCTATCATCGCATGGATCATACCACTATTCATATTTATCGAGCCGATAAGCGCAATGAAGTACCCGCTTATCGGAGCGTTTGTAATCATAATTTTTCCAAAGTCGCCTTCCAGTACAATATCCTTATGTTTACCGAATCGACCTTCACGAGAAAATTTATTTGTTAACATAATTGCTTTTCTCATGACAGATCTAATATTCATTGCATTTTGTTCATCGACAAAATTGTGACTCGCAATTTGTCCGTTTTTATCGATCAACAGAATATGATCACAGTGTGCGATGGTTTCAAATTTTTTCCCCACATTCTCAATCTGTTCACGAGCCAGGTCTTCAATCATTGCACTGCCCTCGGTATACTATTTTCTTCACTCCCGTTCCTGTATTTTAAATGCCACTCCTTTTTGATCACTTCATCTGCTTCCCTGAGGAAAGATGCTACCGGAGTTTGATTATCCAGAAAAAAACAAAACAATGATTGTTCTTGCTGGTCTGATTTACTCACAATTGCAATGAACTTTGTATTTCTCTTGAAATCAATAAGCAATCGATCGGGAGCATCCATTCCGAACTCATCAGCAAAATCCTGAATAAATCGATTAAATTCTTTGATTGATTCCATCGGCACCTTATCACAACTCGCTGCTTTTTTTATTCCGAGTATCTGGTTATTTTTCAGGGTGGCTACGTAAAGAACACCTTTCAGCTTCATTATCTTATTTTGGAGCCGTTTCATTTTTGTAGAAGTACGGCGAATATATCGTTTTACATCGATATGGAATTCGGTTTGAATCAGATCCAGGCACTTTTCAAAAGATGCATGATCGAAACCAAACAATTCCTGAATTTCCGCCTGATAAAAATAATGCCCGTTTTCGATCTCGGAAACAAGATATTCTGCTGAATAACGAATCTCTTCCATTTTTCGCTGGATTAAATTTTGTGTGGGCAATTTAGCGCCGGACATATAAGTTCGCATCAGCTTTGCTTCGACATTAATCTTTCGCGGCCGACTATTAAGAAAAATAAATGTGCACTTTCCGAGGTGCCTGAATTCGGGAGAATAATTTTCAAAAATCTCTGTCAATTGTTCTGCTCGAATCGTAGAAAAAGCGATCCAGCCTCTGTCTATTTTGGTAAGAATATTTCTGAAAAAAATTTCACTCGTGTTGAAATTAATCAATTGCAATGTATAACCTGAGGCATGTTTTTCTTCATCAAAAGATGACAATATCGATTTTTCCAGAACATGAGCATCATTTGATGTGAATATATTCGGATTTTTTAGCCACACAGGAAAACGTTGCGGAACTATCCCCGATATATAAAACCGTCGATAACGCGGAATAATCGGCAATAGTCTGGCGATGTGCTCGTGAGCATCTTTTAAATCAGAGGATAGAATAATAACAGGCTTGCGCATCCAGATCGATGAGAATAGCCAGGTATACAATTTAAAAGCTTCTGCAGTCAGTTCCATTTATCTCCGAAGTAATTTAAACCCGTTATAAACTTCAAGCCATGGCATGTAATCAATGAAATAGATTAGACCGGGTTGTATGCCCCCCGTTGTCATTCAAGCCTTCCACCTGCAACAACCCGATCTATTTGTTGATTATCATCAGCTTAAATAGTTTTCTTTAAATCATCGATTAACTTCAATATATTATGACGGATTTTTCCGATAACAGCCGCCGAATCCGTAATGACTGCCAAAATTGCCTCGTCACAGTCAGCCATGATTATCTTGCCGAGATCGCATTCTACCATTGTCTGCGTAATTTTACCGATGTTCATTTCCTCTGCCATCACTTCCGATGCACCAAATCCGGTAGATACGATTGCTCCCACCGCATCCAGGTCCAAGTCGGTATTGCTCGCATTTTCGATGACAAATCCATCCCGACCAACTACGGTGACCGCGTCAACGCCTTCCAGATCCAGCAACGTATTCAGTAATTTTGTGCTTGTCTTTTTAGCAGCCATTTTAACATCTCCCATAAGTTATACTTTAAATTTTAATTGCTTTTCAGATCCGCGAGCTTCAGAATTTTTTCTCCGATTTCCATCGCGATCTGTTTCTGCGCAGGTTTCACATTTTCAAGGATCATCCGCCCGCTCGGATAAAGTGTCACCTGCGCTTCTCTTAGCTGAAACATCAGAAACCGTTCCGTCGCATTGCGAAAATTCGGTACTTTCTCCTTCATCTGTTGGGTAATTTCGTCAAATTTTAATTGAAGAGATTCCGATGGCATGAATTCAAAATCACCGGATTCACCATAGGAACAGAGCTGAATTGCAAAGCACTCGATATTTTTGTTCCCAAATGCAATGGACTTTTTCATGAGTTTGTATGAATAAAATCGATAATGTCAAAGAAATGCTCTATTTCATCCGATAGATTATAGAAATAGAGAGACGCTCTTACCGTCCCCGCCGTCGCATTGAGCACATACTTTGTCAGCGGAAGCGCGCAATGATGTCCGCTGCGCACCATTATTTTTCCCATTTCATCCAGCAGCGACGCCACGCGGTGCGGTCGGCAATTTTCAATATTGAAGGAAACGAGACTCACTCTTTTTGAATTTTCAACCGGACCATAAATCGTAACATAATCGCGCTTTTTTAATCCCTCTTCCAGATTAGCGACGAGTTGCGTATCCTTCTTACAAATAAAATCCCAGCCGATCTTTTCAATATAATCGATTGCCGCTGCAAGACCAAGTGCCCCTGCAATGTGTGGCGTTCCGCCTTCAAACCGCTCTATTGAATTGAGAAGGTCGTAGCGATCACGTGCCACATCATGAATCGTTCCGCCTCCGATTGCAAGCGGTTGAATACTATACTGCAATTCCTTTTTGATGAATAAAAAACCGATTCCAGTAGGTCCTAGCATTTTGTGTCCAGACCCTGCTAAAAAATCACAACCCAAATCATCGACATCAATCGGCAAATGAGGCAGCGACTGTGCAGCATCAACCAATAGCCACGCACCCTTATTATGTGCGAGATCTGCAATTTCCCGGACAGGATTCACGGTTCCCAGTACATTGGATACTTGCCCGGTAGTCACGAGTTTTGTTCTGTCGCTAATTGCTTTTTTGAAATCGCCTAAATCGAATACCCCTTCCCGGTTGGGTTGAGCAATCCTAAGCTCGACCTGATGCCTGTCTCGCACCCGCAACCACGGCACGTAATTTGAATGATGCTCCACTAACGTTGTTACTATGTTATCGCCAGCTTTCCAATCAATTCCCTGCGCCAACAGATTAATTGCCTCGGTCGCATTTCTGCAAAATATGATTTCGTCTTCTTTCGCATCGATAAATCGGGCGGTCTTCTGCCGCGCGTCCTGATAGTATAATGAAGCATTTCGGGTTAGTTGATGCGCACCGCGGCTGACATTTCCATTATGGCAATTATAATAGTCGCTTATTCGCTGAATTACAGAAACAGGAGTGAGTGATGTAGCCGCATTATCAAAATAAGTATATCCTTTTTTAATAAGCGTAAAATCATCACGAATTGAATTTTGTTCACTCACTCCAGTTCCCCTGAAAATTGCATTTCTTTTTCTTATATTCCTAAATTCAGGAATTAATTCTTAAACTTAAAGAAGTTCTAATAATTCCGTAACCGGTTTTACATGAAACTCACAATGTTCATCGCCTTTGCACACACATTTAACTTCCTTTGCTTCAAAACTGTGTACCTTTTTCCCGAATAATAAATCCATATAACCCGCAGCCACACCGGTCCACATATAGCATCTCGGCTTGTCCGATTTATTATCTTTAAAAGCATTTAAATAATAGGAATTCTTGACAATCATTTGGAAATCTTTTGTCTGTTCATCCAGCTCAAAGCTATCCAGATGTCCCCAGCCGAGACAATTTGTCACCGCGCTTAAAGCGGTCATTCGATCGTGTGCATTTTCCACCATTGGCTCGATTAAGTCCTTCCATTGTTGCGATTCCATAATACCGCCAAATGTTGCATTGCAACACCACTGCGCCGCATCGACCAGGCTGTTTTCGACCATGTGGGTTGCCTTTGGAAACACTTTGATATATT
>WJJN01000476.1 GCA_014729735.1 Candidatus Zhuqueibacterota bacterium | reverse complement strand
GGGGATCCGGATTGCGCTGTGGCGTGCATAATGGCGACTGATCCGGTGCCGGCTTCGTTGCTGTAAGCGCCGCGGGCTGCGCCATATCGCAGCGCCATCAGGACGGTGGCGCCGGCAAATCCGCCGGTGGCAGAGGCGGCAGTGAACGCGTGTTTGAAAATTAGCGCCAGTGCGTTGGGGAGCCGTTCCATGTTCAGTATTAAAATGATGATGCCGGCGGTGAGATAGAGCAGCGTCATAAAGGGAACCAGTATCTGCGCGGTGCGGGCGATGGTGCGCAGTCCGCCAATGACGACCAGCCAGGTGAGTACGCCGATTACCAGGCATGAGAGCAGCATGGGGATCCGGAACTGATTGTGCAGCGCGATGGACATGGAATTGGACTGAATCGAAGTTGTCGCCAGCAATGTTTTCACGCCAAAGGCGAATGCGAATGCCACTGCCAGCCATTTCCAGCCGAGTCCTTTTTCGATGTAAACCATTGGACCGCCTAAGTATGTGCCATCGGCATCTTTGCGACGGTGTGTGAAGCCGAGCCATGATTCGAAGTACATGGTTGCCATTAAAATAAGGGCGGAAAGCCACATCCAGAAAACTGCGCCGGGTCCGCCGATGACAATAGCCGTCGCCACGCCGGCGATGTTGCCATTGCCCACGATTCCGGACAGGGCGGACATCAGCGCCTGAAACGGGGTGATATTCCCTTCGCCGCTGGATATTGTGGATTGTCGCATGGATCGTATTGCCGGCAGGAATTTCCGGAATTGAATCCATTTCAGTCGAATCGAAAAGTAAATGCCGCTGCCAAGGATGAAAATAAGCATCTGCGGTCCCCAGAGAAAATCGGCGATTTGTTGGATGTAGGTCATCATGGCTCCTTTTAATTGAGTAGTTATAATTCACAGGTTTCCTTTAAAGTGACGCTCTGTCGATATTAACCGCTTCAGCGTTTTTTTGTTATCTTGTTTTATTATAGAAACCGCTGAAGCGGTTATAATTTCTATCGTTAGAGAATAACACCACAATGAATTGTGGTGCTCGTTCAACTTACTAATTAAATGAGACTGAGATCGAAAAATAGATATCGCATGAAAATTGCTCGGATCTGTATCGTCATAAAAATGAAATTATATTCAAATCAATAATGTGAAATCAAAATAAGGAAATTCAATTTAAATTGCAATTATTTTTCGGGTTTAGATATAAATTTTCAAATTACCACTTGATATTTTGGATTGATTTTTATAGTTTCAATGTGAGACGTCAAACGTGAGACGTGAGATTAGCAAAGGCTTCGTTTCACGTTTGACTTCTGACGTTTCACATTAAAAAAGGAGATCAAACATGCAATACACAAAATTAGGTCGCAGAGGACCGGAGGTTTCGACAGTTGGTTTTGGCGCCTGGGCAATTGGCGGGATGAACTGGGGCAAGACAGATGATGATGTGTCCCGGAATGCTATCCGGAATGCGCTGGAGCAGGGAGTGACGCTGCTGGATACCGCAGATGTATATGGATTTGGTCACTCGGAAGAATTGATACAGGAAGTGATTTCGGAAAAGGGAAAAGGCAACGTCGTAATTGCGACAAAAGCCGGGAATGATTTTTATCACGCGTCGGATGATGATGATACCGGCTATGGTGCAATCAAGCAGAATTCGGATAAAGATTATATTATGTACGCCGCGGAGCAAAGTCTGAAACGACTGAGAGTCGATGTGCTGGATATTCTGCAATTGCACAGTCCGAATACCGAGCTTCTTGACCGGGATGATCCGTGGGAGGCATTAGCCGCGCTGAAAGAGCAGGGGAAGATCAAACATGCGGGGTGGAGCGTGCAGTCTTTCAAGGAAACCAAGCAGGCGAAGTTTCTGGATAAATATCATACATTGATCGATTCGATTCAGGTGCGTTATAATTTGCTGGAGCGGGAGGCGGAACAAGTGCTGTTCCCCAAAGCAATGAAATATGGTGTAGGCGTGATTGTCCGCATTCCGCTGCTGTTTGGCTTGCTGACCGGGAAATTCAACCGCCAGACGACATTTGGCGAGGAAGATCACCGCAGGTTTAATTTATCTCCCGAAAAGCTGGATGAATACCTAACGCAGTTGGAAGCGCATCAGCCGTTATTCGATCGCTACCCGGATCAGACGATGACACAGGTGAGCCTGCGATTCTGCATCACGCATCCTGCCTGCCAGACTGTGATCCCGGGAGCGAAAACAACGGAGCAGGTGACGGATAATTGTGCGGCATCGGATTTCGGACCGTTGTCGGTGGAGGATATGCAGTTGATTGATGAAGAGATTAGTGTGTGATACGGGATACGTGATTTGGGATATGGGCGCTATCATCGGACTGAGCAGATGGGTGATCCGTCTGCCAGTCCATCATCGATCAGCGAAACTCAATAGAATTATTTCGATATAGTTTTCATCCGATTTTACTTGATTCGATTTAGCAATTTTCGGGGAGCATGATCTATTTCTTAATAAACAGAAAATGCAAGGTTAGTTTAACGACATTTGGCTGTTTTCGGTGAGATACTACTTAATCTCCGCGGCAATCAGAAAGATATCGTCGCGAATTTGTCCTTCACAGCAGGCGGACATATTCTGAATGATCATCTCAGGGATTTCCCGGGCTGCGGATTGAACGGAATTTTCCAGCGATCGGATTAAGCCGTCAACGCCGAGCTGTTTTTTGTTCCGGTCTTCGATTTCAGTCAATCCGTCGGTATACATGAAAATTTTATCACCAGCCGCCACCGGAATATCATCCTGCACGAATTCTCCGTTTTTGACTTTATCGAAACCAACGATAGTATTTTGAGAAACAAGCTGCTGAAACCTGTCTTCTTCCTTTTTCCAGAGAATGGCAGCGGGGTGCGCATTTCCGGCGTAGGTGCACTTCAGCTCATCGAGATCGATCATGCAGGAAAACATGGTAAGAAACATACCGGTTTGCGAGAAAATATCCACGATGAAATTATTGAGGTTTGTGATTATCTGATTTGGTTCTAATTGGTCACGTATTAATTTTCTTACTTCATTACAAACGCGATTCACCAGCAGCGCGGCTGTGATGCCGTGCCCGGTCACGTCTACGATGGTCAGATAG
>WJJN01000475.1 GCA_014729735.1 Candidatus Zhuqueibacterota bacterium | reverse complement strand
CTATCTCGTCCCACGCCTGCTGCTGCATGTACCTTGTCGTCTTTTACATAAAACGCCAGGAATTGTTGAGAATCCGGATCTCCGTCGAATATTATCTCATCCCATTTTTCCGCATAACCAACATATCGAAAATGCAAATCCACTTGTGACGTCCAGAAGAAAGGAATATTTTTGTATTTTACTCGCTTACCTGCCATATTATGAGCCGCATGCCTACCCTGTTGTTCAGCCACTCGCCAGTGTTCAACTCGAATATTCTCACTTGTCCTGAAGTCCCTGAAAGTTGCAATATCGCCTGCAGCATACACATCTTCATCAACACGAAAATATTCATCAACCAACAGGCTGCCATCAGATTGAAGATCGAACTCTGACAGAAAATCGGTTGCTGGCTTTACTCCAATACCAATAATCACCAAATCAGCGTCAATATGTTCATCATTTTGCAAGACGACAGACTGCACACGTCCGTTTCCGACAAATTTTTCGATTTTTGAGCCTAGGTTAAGGTCTACTCCATTTTGCTTATGCAGATTCTGAAACATACTACCGATCTTCTCGCCAAGAACAAGCTCGAATACCACGCTCTCGGGCGCAATTACAGTAACCGGCAAATTTCGTTTGCTTAGACTGAAGGCGACTTCAGTACCGATAAAACTGGCACCGATAACTGCCACGCTTTTTGCTTTCTCGGCTGCGCTGATAATGTCATCTGCATCATCCCAGCTTCTTAGAATGAAAATATTTTTCAGATCTGCCCCCGGCACATCGAGCGTCCGTGGAACGCCGCCCGTTGCAAGCAATAATTTATCATATTTCAATGTGTCGCCATTCTCAAAAATAATCGTTTTGCCGGATCGATCCACATTAGTCACTTTATGCTGCAACAATACTTCAATATCATGCTTTTGGTAGAAATCTTCCGAACGCAGTGGCAGCCATTCTGCTTCTGCTTCCCCGCGCATGTAAGGCTTACTCAAATTTGGTCGATCATATGGAAGACGGTTTTCTTTGGTAACCATAACAATGCGTCCCTGAAAGCCATCTTCACGCAGAGTTTGGGCTGCCATGTTTCCTGCTGCCCCGCCTCCAAGCACAACAAATGTACGATCATCGGCTTGTGGGTCCTTTTTCGCCATGTCCGGAACTCGGCTTTTTTCGATTTTTTCAGGGACTATTAAAACGACATTTTCGTCTTCGATTTTTAGTTCAAATTCGGGCAGTGAATCCCGCGACGGTGGATTCTCCAATTCGCCTGTCTTTGCATTGAAGCTTGCATGATGCCAGGGACAATATATCTGATCTCCACATAACACCCCTTCTGCCAAAGATGCACCATAATGCGGACACGAGCCGCCGACTGCATAAAATTTTCCATCAATCCGGCTGATTAAAATTTCTTTTTCATCTATCTCGATTTTTTTTGTATCGCCATCTTTCATTTCGGTCGTTTTGGCGACTGTTATTTCCTTACTTTTCATAATGATACCTTTCTAACTTTTAGCATATAAGCCGACCAATTCTGCCTGTTCCAGAATATGTCCCTCCATCGCCGACTCCAATTCTTTTTTCGTGATTCCCTCTTCCAATTCAAGGCGATTATCTAATGCATACACTTTAAAATAATAACGATGTTCTCCTGAAGGCGGACACGGTCCGCCATAATTCTTTTTACCAAAATCGTTCATACCTTGCTTGCCGGGAATGCTGTTTTCATCGATATGTATATTCACCGGCATATTATACACCACCCAATGTACCCATGTTTTGGACGGTGCATCGGGATCGTCCATAATCATTGCAAGTTCTTTTGCTTCTTTGGGTAAATCATCGATATTAAGCGGAGGATTTACATCTTCCCCATCACATGTATACTTCGTAGGTATTGCTTCATTGTTTTTGAATGCTGGACTTGTAATTTTCATAACGAGTTAACTCCTGTAGTGCTTATTCATTTATTAATAAGACTACCTTCTCTTTTTCAATTGAATGGGCAGCCTTATATTTGATTTTCTCCGATAAAGAAATTATTTGACAAATTGCAGCTCGCCGCAAGCAATTGGCAGCGTAACATGTGCCGGCACATCTGGCAGCGATTGAACCGATTCTGGCAAAGAATCTGCAGGGCTTATACCATGAATATATACCACGCGTCTTCCAAACATCGGCTCTGCAATATTATGTGTTTCTTGAAGATTTTTTTTGAGATCAGAAAGCAATAAAGATTTTTTGTAAGAGAGATTTCCCTGTGCATCAGCCATTGGATAAGTATCATGTTTAATCTTAAGGCTGGCAGGATCATCATGAAACGGTACCAGAGTTACTCCGGAGACCGTTTCTGTTTCTATGAGATCGACGATTCCGTCATTGTTGGTATCCTGTACCAGGCTTGCGCAGGTTGCATCTTTTCCATCGAGAAAACCATGATAATGCTGGAGATGCATCATATCCGGCGGCAATTCGGAAACATCAACAGTGATAGTCAGAGAATCCCCTTTTATATGAAGCGTTGCAGTTCCTGATGGATTTGTACCTGTTATAGACGAGTTAAGTGAAGTAATATCAGCACGGTAAGTTTTCATTTCCGGCTGTCCGCACGAAAAAATTATCACTAAAGCTACAAACAACGATAAATGTCTCATGATTTTTCCTCCTTTTTTTTAATTTTGTTAATATATCGATCTTTTTATTTATTGGTAATGACGACGTCTTCCTGTGTTTCCTGGCGTTGCTTCTCTATTTCTTCCTCGATCTCTTTTTCAGCTTCAGAGCTTCTTTTGCCGCCAACCAGACGATCCATGACAGTACAGGCAGTCAAATCGCCGGTCACATTCAACATTGTTCGGCTCATATCCAGAATACGGTCAACCCCGATGATTAATGCAACTCCTGTCGCAGGTATGCCTACACTTCGAAGTACTGTTGCCAGAATCACGATACCGACACCAGGTGTTGCAGGAGAACCAATGGATGCGCCTACAGCCGTTGCTATGATAAGCAACAGGGCAGTCGCTCCCAAATCCACGCCGTACACCTGTGCCAAAAAGACCGTGGCAACCCCTTGATAAAGGGCGGTGCCGTCCATGTTAATAGTAGCGCCCAGAGGGATCAGAAATTGGGAAATCGATGGACGTATGTTGAGCTTTTCTTCTGCTGTCTCCATGGAAAGCGGCATCACTGCCGCGGAACTGGACGTTGAAAATGCCAGTAATTGCACATCCCGAATATTCTTTAAAAAAGTGAATGGATTTTTTCTACCAAGTGTAGTGATAATGATCATATAAAAAACAAGCAACACGAAAAGTCCCAGAAGAACGGCGCCTACATAGGCAACCATTCCCAACAGTGCATCGACGCCTATCTTTATGGTTATACGTGCCATCAAGCCAAACACTGCCAGCGGCGCTAACAGCATTGCCCAGCGTACTACAGTCATGCAGATTTCCTGGATTGCACCTAATAACTCCAGGATAATTTTTGCTTGCTCTGGTGCCATAACGACAAGCGCAAGTCCAAGAATGATTGCAAATAACACGACTTGCAACATTTCCTTCTCAACCATGGAAACCAGGGGATTTTCAGGTAAAATTTCCACAATAAGTTCAGGTACGCTGGCGTCCTCTTCAGATTTCCCTACCTCTGCCTCTACTTCGACTGTTTCCGCACCTTCTTCCAAAATTTGCGTGTTTGAAGTTTCTACATAATTGCCAGGCTCGATAAGGAAAGCGACTCCAACGCCAATGGTGATGGCTATCGTTGTCGTGAACAGAAAGTAAATCACTATCCGTGAGCCTAATTTTTTCAACTGATCCAAATCTTCGCTTGAAGTAAGTCCACGGATAACCGATGCGAACACCAGTGGAACCACTATCATCTGGATCAGAGTTAAAAAAATCTGACCCGGCAGTGCCACCCAGTCACCTATAATAGCAGCCGTTTGACTCTCGACCAGTTTGACGGGTTCACCAAAGATCAGTCCTACACCAATGCCCAGGACCATTCCAATAAGTACTTTGAGCCATAACCTTCCTCTTACGAGAGTTATCAAATGCGAACTAAGATGTTTTAATGACTTTGGATGCAGCCTTCTGGCGGATATCATATCAATTTCGCCTCCGCATTTTCCGTAATAATTGAGAAATAAGAGTAAAGGACTGCATCCTACATTTCAGTTACAAGTAATGATGCAGCCCATTTTACTACAGCTTAATCATTTGTGAAAAGAAAATCATTATCTTTAGCATCCGCATGACAGGCGATACAGCCGACATTCATTCCTTTGGCGACTTTTCCTGCCATTTTCATCCCTCTGGCGTTCTCATCCAATGAACCATCTGCCATATACTTCGCCCAAAACCAGTTCTGGTTGTCCGGATCGTATCCTTCTTCACGTTGAATCATTACCGTAGCAGCGCCAAAGTAATCGTCAGGCGATTCTGCGGCTTTTTCGATGGTGATACCTTCTCCACCAAAATTGTCCTTTATCACAACATGATATGGTTTGCCATCTACGCTGATCATATTATAATAAAGTCGTACGACTTTACCATGGGGCGAAGAGCCTTCCAAAAAACCTGATTTCATTGGCCAGTTTTCGTATCCTTCCATTGCCTGCCATGCTGCCTCGGCAAATTGAACGTCTTTTTCGCCGCCAAAGGGCATTTGTTTTTCATCGCCAGAGACTAATATCATACTCAAAGCGAAGGTCAGAAAGGCGACAAAAATTACAACAGCCTTCAATGAATTTTTCATGACTTTTTCCTCCAAATAAATTATTATGGAATTATTAGTACAACTTATTTACAGTTTGATCTACAACATTTTCATATTTTTCATGAATCATTTTTTTATCGAATTCCCAGAACTCATCGAGCATATCATCCTGCTCTTCTTGTGAAAAATAACTTTCCGTATCCGGGAAAAAGACTTTGTCTTCTTTTTAACGATGCTTGCATACTTCATCTTCATACTCGATTTCGATCGTCGTATGCTCGAAATTCATGTCCTGTAACGATTCGAGTATTTGACATTTTATTGAAATAACATCTTCTTTCGTCGAATCTTTCTCAATCGTGACGTGAGTACTTAAAACATGATTCTCTCCATCCAAAGACCATACGTGTGTGTGATGCGTGGATACCACCTTGTTTATAGATGTCAGAATTTGCTCTATTTCGCTTAACGTAATTTTATCCGGCACACCCTGAAGAAAAAGCGATAGTGTTTTTATTAATTTTCTGATGACATTGAAAAGCACGTAACCCGTAATTGCGACTGATAAAAGCGGATCGATGATATGAATATCCCGGAAGTATAAAATAATTGCCGCAATCAAAACAGCCGTCCATCCAAGCACATCTTCGAGTAAGTGCCAGGTAATCACCTGTTCGTTCATTGATTGACCTGTTCTCAACTTCAGGACTGCGATCCCGTTGACAACGATGCCCAGAATTGCAAATGTCAGCATCCCCTGTGCGTCCGAGTGTTGCGGATGGATAATCCTGGGAATAGCCTCCCATAAAATAATGACAGAGCCAATGATCAGAATAATCGTATTTAAAAGTGCTGCCAGTAAGGAAAATCTCCGATATCCATAAGAAAAGCGATCCGTTTTTTCTCTTTTAGAAAACTTATCCAGGAACCAGGATAATCCCAGGGAAAAATTATCGCCAAGATCATGCAGCGCGTTCGAAAAAATTGCCAGGCTGTTTGTAAGAAATCCGCCAATAAACTCCAAAATGGTAAAACTGAAATTGAGAAAGAACGCTATTTTAATATTTTTAGAAGTATCTTTGGATTTCATTATTCGCAAAGTTAATTCAAATTCATTATAATTTTTGATGCACCACAATCGTATGAAGTCTGGTCAGTTCATCGATGCTGTATTTTAATCCTTCCCGCCCCATCCCTGATTTCTTGTTGCCACCGAAAGGAAAATGTCCAGATCCATGTGACGGAGCGGCATTAATCGTCACGCTTCCGTCCTGAAGTTTAGCTGCCAATTCCAATGCCCGGTTAATATCACGGGTAAACAAACAGCTATCCAGTCCATACTCCGAAGAATTTGATATTTCAAGAGCCTGTTCATGATTTTCCACTGAGATAACAGGCATTACAGGACCGAAAATTTCTTCAGTAGCAATCTTCATTTCAGGTACTACCTGATCCAGAATGGTGGGTTCATAGAAAAGTGCATCATATTTTCCACCGACAACAATATTGGCGCCGTTGTTGATCGCGTCGTTTACCTTTTCATCGACTTTCTCCAGTGCATTCATATCAATAAGTGGTCCCATCGTTGTCTCGGGATCAAGTGGATTTCCGGGAGTGTACTGTTTGCTACATTCTTCCACGGCTTCTATAAATTTATTTCTCACTTTTTTTGCCACCAACACCCGGCTGACAGCATCGCAGCGCTGCCCGCTGTTTTTGAAAGTGCCCTTGCATATTTGTGAAGCCGCAAGTTCGATATCAGCATCTTCGAGCACAATTGCTGCAGCTTTACCACCCAGTTCGAGATGCAGTTTTTTCATGCCCGCACTGCCAGCTATGGCATGCCCTGCGGCAGTCGAACCGGTAAAACTAATGGCATCGATATGCGGGCTGGATGTCAGTATTTTGCCAATTTCGCTTCCGCTTCCCGTGACCACCTGTAATGCGGCTGGCGGTACACCTGCTTCCTGGAGCAGACGACAAAATAATATCATGCTCAATGGAGTTGCACTGGCAGGCTTAACCACAACCGCATTACCGGCAACGAGCGCCGGAATGATCTTGGCAGCTCCAATGAACAACGGATAATTAAACGGCGAGATCGCTGCGACAACCCCGATCGGATTACGTTGAACAATGGCAAATTTTCCCTGCGTATCTGCCACCCATTCACCGGGAATATATTCACCGTAAAGTACCCGTGCTTCCTCACGAACGAGACGCAGCCGCTGAACCGTAGTTTCCACTTCATGCCGGGCTTGTATAATCGGCTTTCCGTTTTCCATCGTGATCGTTCTTGATATAACATCGATATTTTGTTCCATCAACTCGGCGGCACGTCCCATAACAGCCAGGCGCTTTACTGGCGGAAAATCAGTAATATTAACCCCATTACGGGCGGTGTCTATCGAGCGTTCAACCTCCTTTTTGTCACATACCGGTACACGACCTACAATCTCATCACGTGCCGGATTTATAACGTCGATAGAACCTTCGCCCGTAATTTCTTCCCATCTGCCTTGAATCAGCAGCTTATATGTGGGAATATTATCACTTTTTGATACAATTATATTTTCAAATAGCTTTTCCATTTATTGTTCTTACGATCGTTCGGTTAGTGTAAAGTAATCAGGTTCATATTTCTATACTCAATAGACGATTCCATCAATTATGTATACAACTTACATACCAGCGAAACTGATGCATGGTGTAATTAATTCAAATTAATTGATTTACATCATTGAGTAAATGAAATATGAATAGGATTCAGAAGGGCTATTAAAGTGAAGGAGCTTAAGGTGTGAATTATTTAGACATATTCGCACAGAATCTTTACTTTTTTGTAAACGAATAGTACATTAATAACGATCGTTTCTTCTACTGGTAACTATGAGAACAGATATAGGGTTATTATACTTTTAAATATAAATAGTTACGTCAATTTAAAATCCCCCAAAAATAAT
>WJJN01000474.1 GCA_014729735.1 Candidatus Zhuqueibacterota bacterium | reverse complement strand
TGAAACAGAATGAGATCCGCTTCGATACCCAGCTCCAGCAAATCTTCCAGCCGGCGGTCAAGGTGATCCCAGAAATCCGGATCGAACCGTGTGAAATCGTTATTGCCCAGACTGTCCTGTTCAAAAGGATAGTAGACCGGTTCGTTTTTATTAAAGGAATAATCTTTTGGGAATATGCACATGCGCAACTTATTGAACGGCGCCTTTTCCAATGTTTCAAGCGTGAGCTGTTCCAGCGAATCCCCCTGATGGATCCAGGCATAGCACGTGGTTCCCACCTGCTTGTAAGGCGTGCCATCCGTATATTTGAAATGATAAGTATCGAACACCTGCACCGGACCATGATTGGTCGACAACGGCGGAATGCAGTTGAAAATGCCTTTCCTGCCATGTAATTTGTCTACATTACTTTTGGTCTCGTAAGACCACTGCCCCACTTTGTCAGGCATGAACCGTATCTTGAAAACTCCATCCCCAGCATAAAAACCGGCGACTTCTTTCTGCCGATCACTCGTCGAAAAAATCGCCGTGAGCGTCACGTCCTTAAAAGGATTCCCGGAATCCGGTCCATTGAATTGTAATTCAAACACATCCCATTTTTCAACACTGCTGTCCGATTTCTGGATGAAATTACAAGACAGGAAAAGAACAGTTATTAGCAAAAAATGGAAAACAGATTTCATAATGTCTCCTATTGGTTAAATTGACTTGAAACACAGATGGAATCGCTGATCTAAGCTGATAGAAATCTGTGTCATCTGCGTCATCTGTGGTCCCCCTGTTCTATTTTTTTTCAATAAATTTTCCAACATATCCACTTAGATTTTTATAATCATCCGAACTACGAACACCACTTTCATAAAATCCAAAATAAAACGTGTTTCCTTTTTCCAACAACGGCTTTGTTCGTTTATTCCTGCCAAATCCGAAGACAACCATACCGTCGATAGCATTCAATCCGGCATTTGTGGCGCCTAAAAAGCCGAGCACATCCGGCAAATCATCCGGAGTTTTTTGCGCAATGAACAACACGCGATCCACATTCACATCCCCGAAATAGACCCACTGCCAGGTCTCTTCGATTTTGCCGTCATTCATGAAATCCGGGATTTCCGTCCGCATTCCCTCATCCGTTCCCCAGTATTTTGACTGCGGATGATAATTCCCGGCAACCGGACCCTCGTACAGCACCCAGTAGGTTTGATCCTCGATGGTCTCTTCGATAGTCAGTTTCGCATAGTGATCGCTGAAAGTCCAGCTCCACACAAAACCGCCGGAATCGCTGACAAACCGGATCGTGCTGTCGTTCACCTGTTTCGCAGATCGAACCACATTGAATCCCGGATGCCCGGCGCCGGCATCCACAACCTTGCCATGAACCATATTCGGAACTCCCCGGTAATCTCTTGCCGCGGATTCCGGATATTTGGCATCGCCGCTATTGGAAAATGCGACCCAGTCCCTGCCGTCATTATCAAAAATCGACGAAAACCCGCCGGATGATTTTTCAAGAAAATAAGTGGCAGATATTGTTTTGATTTTAAAATGCTCGCTGCCTTTGTAAAAGCATGTGGAAATTCGCACGTCGCCAGTATCGACGGCAATACCGTTATTCAACCAGATATCGATTCGCCGCTGATGATTGAAATCCTTCTGCAAAATATCCAAATCCCCGTCTCCATCAAGGTCGCCGAGCGCGCCTTCGTGCGTTCCGGTTCCGACAGACACGACCTGTCGCCTGAAATTCCCAGCGCCATCGCCATATAGAATCCACTGTTTCGCCAGCTCACCGGCGCCGGGCGAATGCATCTCCACCGTATAAATATCGAGGTATCCATCAGCGTTAATATCCGCCACCTGCAATGTATGCCCGTGATCGACACTTTCCAGCAGCGTAGTGCGATTCCACTTACTGTTCTTCCATTCATACAAATTGAGCGGACCAACCGTGTCGCCGGAGCCGATCACGACCTCGGGTCTGCCGCTTTTGATCAGATCACCAGTTGCGGAACGGGACGTCGGATAATCATCGATAATATTCGGCTGAAAAGTTTGATCGCTAATATATTTGAACCACAAGCCGCCGCCAACGAGATCGATCAATCCATCCTGATCGATGTCTGCCGCTGCAAGCCCTTCATAATTTTCAGGCGACTCCCAGGTATAAACAGTATTCAAAAACCAGGCATCCTGCTGCTTTGGATTTTTCGGGATCTCCGAATAATAAAGCGTTTTTGCCCTCTGATTCCAAAAGAACAGCTCTCCCCTGCCATCGCCATCGAAATCATCGATGATCTGATCATGATGCTGATTCTTCCCGCCGTCTTTGATCAGATACCGTTTCCAGGGCGTGCTTTTTTCGAAATCCGGATACGGATTTTCCCACCACCACACCTGATTCGATTTCCAGCTTCCGCCCATCACGATATCGAGATCACCGTCACCATCGATATCATACGACTCACCACCCGCCTCGATATGAACCGCATCTCCGTGATCGATAACATAGCGCTCCCAACTGATCTCGGGATTCATGCTCCATTTATTGCCACCGTCCGTTTTTTTGTACCATTCCATTCCGGTGTAGCTTGCGATGACGAAATCATCTACTTCATCTTTATCGACATCAAAAACCAGCGTCGCGACCTGTGCGCCGGTCTTGGAAATCGGAAAATCGAAATCAATATTCGACACCCGGTTCCAGTCCGGCATTTTAGGATAAAAGGAGATGGCATCATTTCGCCACAGATGCAGGTTCTTGTAATTATCCCAGGCAATGCTGACAATATCCGGATCACCATCCTGATCCAGATCGCACAACTGCGTGCCGAGATGACTTTCCTTTCCCTGATCCAGTAGCACTTCGGAAAAATTTCCATCCCCGTCATTTTCCCAGACCTGCAATTTCAGATCATCCCCTTTGTGCTCGCAGGTCACAAGATCGATATCTCCATCCTGATCGATATCGCCGGCATCCAGATTGTGCAGCGACCATTGCTCGACCACAGTATGTCTCTCCCAATTTCCATCTTTTTTCTGCTCGAACCAGAAAAGATAAGCCGTCGGTCCTTTGGGTGGAAATTGTTCTTCAGCAACAGCGACATCCACCATTCCATCGTTGTCCAGATCGGCGATTTCGACCCGGTCGATGGCGTTCACAGTCATGCCGATTTTATGTGTTTTCCAACTCCCTTTGCGCCTGCCGGGATTCTCGTACCATGAAAGAATATCGGCATGCTCGCCGTCGGTGTCCGAGCTGCCGGCAACCACATCGAGGTCGCCATCGCCATCGATATCAGTGCAGTCAAACCCTTCGTCCGAATTGCTTTCCACGATATGTATCACCCGCCAGCTTTGATACGCCGGATTGGGGGGAATTTCGATGGCATAGACGCCGCCATTTGCCGTCATCACCATCTCCGGCTTCCCGCCATGGGACACATCTGCCAGGCGATACCCCTGTCCGTTCGTGTGTCCCGTTTTCGGTAATTGGGCGATCACTCTGGCTTTCCACGATTTCGCAGTGGCGTCTTCCGCTTCGAGCCAGTAGACATCCGGCAGCGCCTGTGCAATGACATCCGCCTGTGCATCGTCATCGATATTCACGGAAATCATGGCATCCACATTAAATCCCAAATCGATGCGCTGCCATGGTCCCAGCATTTTCCCGCCGGGGTTGAGATAAACATATCGCCCCGAAACGATGTCAACGAATGCATCATGATTCACATCCTGGAACGACAGCCCGAAATACCGCAGCCAATTCGGATCGTCGAAATCACCCCATTTTGCTCGCGAGGTGTCGACAGCAATATAAGTCCAGCTTCTCAGACTTAATTCTGTGGCAGATGCCTGCAATGCAAGAAAAATCAATAAAAAAATAAAAATCTTTTTCATGATTAACTCCGGATAAATTTATTTCGGTAATACCAACTACTCAAAAATTATTTCCATCGACCTGTCATCCATTGATTCCACTGCCGAAATCCCCTGAAAGCGTTTCATTTTTTCTGTCCCCGGTTCACCGACAATAATCGTGTAGTTCCCCGGCTTGTATACTTTGGGTTGAAATGATTTCGGCGTTGCGCGAACGGTGTACACAATTTCATCCGTCGATTCATCGATGATTTGCACGACTGGTTGATCCATTCCTGAAAATTTCAACTCCGGCAGCCAGGCAGTGGCTTTGCGACCGTAATTATCATACATGGAAATTGTACTGTGCCAACCCGGGTACTGGTCATCGGTTTCCGGATCAGCAAACCGAGGATAGCATTCCATGGTGATCTTCTGCTCATTTTTATTGAACCGGACGATGCCGTATCCCGTGGCTCTGTCATGCAATTCCGCCGGTTGCTTTCCGGTCTCAAAAGGATTGGATGCAGCATAAACCGTTATGCGGTTGCCGAAGCCATCTTGATAGCGACCGGTATATCTCGGCATGCCTTCGATGTGATTTTCGCCCTTGTAATGCGGTACCCAGCGCCGGGGCGCGATGTTGGCAATTGCCGGAACGCAGAAAGAATAGCCGGCATCTTCCCATTCATCGATGCCGTGATGCACCACACTCCCGAGATGCTGGTCACCCGCGATCATGAATCCGAATCCCTTGCGAATTTCTGCCAGTGCCTTATTCCTGCCGGTCCGGGGCCAGCCATTGGAATCGAAGTCCTTCGCGGGAATGTGATCTTCAGGATAGGTTCCTTTTGGAATAGGATCGCCTTTGCCGTGTCCTTCTTTCAGCTTATTCGTGTCCCGTGGTTTTGTTGCCACATTTGCAAAAATGGTCTGCGAAATAGTGGCTTTCATCTGAGCGCCCTGCCAGTCGGCAGCCCAATGGCGCAGAAAATCGAGCTGGCGCTCGCCCAGCAGCACCGCTTCAGGCACATCGGCTTTTCGGGTATCATAATCCGGATCGAGCGGGAAACCGCCCAGCATTTTTGCATCCGGCGCCACGTTGTTGGGCGAGGATTTGAATTTGCGGTCTTCCAGAATCGCAAAGCTGATTTCGCCGTAAAGCAGATCGGTAAAATAAACGCCAATCCCCTGCTC
>WJJN01000473.1 GCA_014729735.1 Candidatus Zhuqueibacterota bacterium | reverse complement strand
TGTGGGTATTACAAAGCTGGAAATTCAATCCATTACCGGAAAGGCGGGACAATAAAAAACGGAGCTGTATTATAAGTCTGATTTTTTGTAAAATGTCATTCCGGGATTGTCCCGGAATCTCTCAATTATTAAAAAGTTAGGGGATTCCCGCATTCGCAGGAATTACGCCAAAAAATGACTCTTTATACAGCCCCGTTGTCGATTTTATGAAGCTTTTTCTTCTTCTTTAGGTAGCTTTGTGGGAAGCTCGTCCACCCATTTGAATATCGAATCAAATTTGCTGTTGCTCACTTTGTAGACAAGATTATCATATTCCACGTACATGTAATAGCCTTTTTCCTCTTCATATTCCTTGCCAAAAATCACATTATAGCGCGAGTCATCTTCCTGCTTTATAAATACCATGTAATGCGACGGACGACTGAATCCGTAACGCGATGATTTTGACAGGTCTTCCAGCGTATTTCCAATATTATCGATGACTTCCTGTGTGTACACATTTGTCACTTCGCTCAGAAATTTATTCACTTCGGTTTGATCGAGCTTTATTTCATTTTTTCCTTTTACCAGCACCCATTGAAATTCTTTTTTCACCGGCTTAGTCGTATCTTCTTCCGCCTGCTCGGTAATTTTTTCCACTTTTTTGATCTGCAATTCATTGCCATTCGAAACGAGCGCGGCAATCTTTAATTCTTCTTTATCCAGCTTTACAGCATTCAAATCGATAAAATTGCTGGTTTGAAAATGCGTTAGTGTATCGATCTGATTATGAACACCTAATGCAGAAAGGATATTTTTATCCACTGCGTAAATTTTTTCCTTACCGGCGTATCGGACGAATCCGGTGTTATAATCCTCGCCCTTTTTGCCGATGATAACGTTTGCCAGCGGTTTTTGGGTGTTATCTTTCATAATGACATGAATTCCACTCTGATCCGTAATCTTGAACATCTCCTGATGCTTCGGATCCGAGGATCGAACTTTTCCAGTCATTTCCAGCATGTCATCGATAATGCGATTGATGCTGTAATCCTTCACCTTGGCGTTGAATTTTGTGGGCATATACCACTGGTCATCCCGTTTGACGAACATCATCCTGGCTTCTTCTCCGCCGCCCGTTTGCTTATAAACTTCAATCTCTTTCACGTCATCTTTGGAAACGCCGATGATTACCGACTGCACGATATCATCATAATTGACAGTCGATAACCTGGGCTTTGTGACAAAATAGATGACTAATAATACGAGAAAAGCGCCACCTAAATAATAAAGATGTTTTTCTTTCATTCGTCTTTACCTCGTTTGTGATTTTCTTATGATACACTATTTTTTCTTTCTGCGTATTGTTAAATAGATACCGAGCGCAACAAATACGAGTGGCGGAAACCATACGACAAATGCTTTGGATAAGGCTTTTCCCACCGGGCTCGTTTCCTGAATCCTGCGTGCGACGATATTTTTCGAGCGAATATTGATCAGATCGTCACCGAGTGTGAGCGCATCCACGCTGTTCAATAGCAACGCTTTGTGGCTCATCAGCGAATTCAGCACATCATTTTTAAACAGATTGCTGCTGCCAAAGGCGATTATGCGAGCCTCTTTTGCCGGACCGGTAATCTTTTCTGCTGTTTCAACTTCGGTTTCTTCCTCATTACCGTTCGGACCGGTTGCTTGCCATTCAGGCACTTCGGCATCTTTATATGCAGACGTAAATTTACCTTCCACCAGAACACCCAGCGGCTCGTTTCCGAGAAACGCATCAGAGCCGGGCTCGCTTGTATCCACCGGGCGGTAGCCGAAGCTTTCCCGTGTCCAGCTATTTTTACTCGACGTAAATAGCACCTTGGAACTCAGCGTGTCCTTTTCGATGATTTCATCATAAATATTCAGTTTGCTGCCGTAGAGATAAAAAAGCTCGGTAATTTTATTCGAAATCGAAACCTGATCATTGATATTTTCAGGATTTATTTTAATGATCACCGGTTTCGTAACCGGCTCGTAGCGCTGTTCCTGAATCTGAAACATGCCCATATTCCGTGTGCGGAAAGCAGGAACCTGTATATATGCCGAGCTGCGATCCATGAAAATTTTCGTATCGATTTCAAATCCATAATTTTTGACAAGCTGATTAATATTCACCCGCGTCGGCATCGCCTGTACATCAAAGGTGCCGGGAGTGCCGGAACGGGACGGCATGATTTGAAAGTTGTAATTTTGTGCACCAATGATGACATCGACACCATTATGAACCAGCCTGTCGATTTCGAACAACTGACGTTCCTGCAGCGGCTGGTCGATCATCACCACCATCGTTTCAATATCATCAGGAACCGGGTCATCCTCTTTGATGTTCGTCCGGGTCACATCATAGCCGGAGTTTTCCAGTAGCTGCACTGCTGCTGTGTACATATCAGGTGGAGTTTGCTGCTGAAAATACTGCCGGTATTGCGGCGGCGTTTCGGGCTGCGAAGGATAAAAGCCAATTTTCGGCTTTTTATTGGAAATGAGTTTGTAAATTCTGGACATGATCTCATATTCCAGACTACCGAACATTTCCGGTCGCACTTCCTCGATGATATCCTCCTTGCGGTCGAGATAAGATAGTACAATCGAAGAATAAATTCGTTTGATAGCGAACTCATCGCGTTCCGTGCTTTGCACCCCAAAGGGGATCACGCCTTTTTCATAAAGGCGTTCAGCGATTTTCTTGCGATTTAATTCTTTGCCTTCTTCTTCTGCCTGTTGTTCCTCGAAAGCTTCTTTTTCTTCTTCCGCAGAAGGATCGAATACTGTGTAATCCAGTCTGCCGTTGGATGCCAGTTTCAATTCTTCCAGTTTATCGATGACATCACGTTCGAGATTTTTCCATTTGGTCGGCATTTTTTCGGATGAAGACACATAATAGGTGATGTCGATCGGAGCATCCAGTTGCGACAAAATCTTTTCCACGGACGGCGACAGTTTATAAACCTGTCCTGCGGTCAAATCAAACCGTCCGAAATTGAGATTATCAAAAATCATATTCACAAGTATTATACAGGCGGTCAACAGTACCGCGCCGATAATAAATGTCTTTATAAAATGCTGTTTCATGTCTTTCATGACTAATACTTTCTCCCCTCTAAATATTTAATGTTCAAGGTTAAGAATAACGCAGATAACGATACAAAATAAACAACACTTTTCAAATCGATGACACCGCGTTCAATATCGTTAAAATGTCGCGTAACCCCAACATAACTATAGAGAAATTCCCCGAGTCCGGGAATCCAGCCATCGATAACCATTGGCACATAGCGCCAGCCGATTAATGCCAGAAAGCCGCAGGCTAAACTGGTGATAATCAGTGAAACGATCTGATCGTTGAAAAAGGCGGAGATAAAAATTCCGACCGCCAGGAAAAACGCACCCAGGAATATCGCTCCGAAATAGCCGCCGAAAATCGGACCAAAATCCGGATTTCCGAGGATTACCAGTAATATCGGGATTGTCAAAGTCCCGGCGAGGGCGATCAGATAGAATGCCAGGCTGGCAAAATATTTTCCAAGTACGATATGTTCGATTTTCATGGGAAGTGTTAGCAACAGTTCGATGGTCCCTAATTTTTTCTCTTCAGACCACAATCGCATCGAGATTGCGGGGATAAAAATTAGCGCCAGTGTAATTGGCAAGGTGGAGAAAAATTCCCGCATATCCGCATTACCAAAGAAGAAAAAGTGGAACATGTACAAACCGCTGTTCAGAATAATAAAAATGATACTGAATACATACGCGATGGGCGAGTAAAAATAGGTATTAAATTCTCTTTTGAAAATTATGGCAATATCTTTCATGCAGCACCTCCTTCATCACTTTTTCCTTCGGATTTCGATTCAGCGGATCCGGAATTTCTGCCCTGAGTGAGCCGAATGAAGGAATCCTCCAATGACAGCTTTTCCTGATGAAATTCAATGACATCCCAATTATTTTCCCGGATCATATTGTTCAATCCGTCGAGAATATCGACCTGCGGTTTGTAGAAGATGTGGCATTGCACCTGATCCTTTTTCACCGTATCGATGTATCGAACGTCATCGACATTTTGCACATCCTGAACCTTTTTCTCGAAATCCTTACGATCTGCTTTGATGATGAGAAAGATGGAATTTTTTTCAGTGACTTTCGCTTGCAGATCATCGAATGTTCCGTCTCCTACCAGGCGTCCATTGTTGATCACGAGGATTCTATCCGCCAGTGTGGTCACTTCCGGCAGGATGTGGGTGCTGAGAATGATTGTTTTTTCATGGGAAAGTTCTTTGACGAGCTTGCGAATCCCGATAATTTGCAGCGGATCGAGTCCTGATGTCGGCTCATCTAAAATGAGTACTTCAGGATCGTGTATCAGCGCCTGTGCGAGGCAGGTTCTCTGTTTGTATCCTTTTGATAGCACACTGATTTTCCGCTTCAGGACTGATTCCAGACCGCAGGCTTCGACGACCCAATCGCGGCGCGAATTGAATGTGCCATTCAGGTGCCGCGCCTGACCGATAAAATCGAGATATTCGGACACGAGCATATCAGCGTAAAGAGGTACTGTTTCCGGTAAATATCCGATTAATTTGCGCACCTCATACGGATTTTCCAAAACATCATATCCTCCAACTTTTGCCGTGCCGGATGTGGG
>WJJN01000472.1 GCA_014729735.1 Candidatus Zhuqueibacterota bacterium | reverse complement strand
CTATGTGCTGCGCATTTTGCAATTTTACCGCGGACTGTTTCGTTTAAAAAAGGGAGAAAATGACCGGCTTTATTCAGTGTCCGTTGTCATTCCCGCCCGGAATGAAGCCGACAATATTGAAGATTGTTTGAACGCACTCGTACAACAATCCTATCCCAAGGAGAAAATCGAAATCATCGTGGTGAATGATCACTCCACGGATGCCACGTCTGCAATAATCGATCATTATCAGACCGACTATGAAAACATAAATGCGCTGCACCTGACCCAAAGAAGCGAAAATATCTCGCCGAAAAAATATGCGATTTCCCGCGGCATCGAGCAAAGTACGCATGATATTGTTCTCACGACAGATGCCGACTGCATTGTTCCGAAATCCTGGCTCCATAACATGATGCACTATTTCGAAGAAGATGTGGGAGTGGTCTGCGGATTTGTTGCTTTCAATAAAAAGAAAGAGACGACCATTTTTCATAAAGTCCAGTCGCTGGAGTTTTTATCGCTGGTAATTGCCGGCGCCGGAAGCATCGGCTCTGACCTGCCATTGATCGGCAACGGAGCCAATCTTGCCTACCGCCGCTCAGTTTTCGAAGAAGTTGACGGATTTGCAGGGCATGAAGGGCTGATCAGCGGGGATGATGATCTGTTCATTCAAAAAGTCGCCCGAACAACGGACTGGCACATTCGTTTCGCCGCGGAAAATTCTGCGACGGTTTCCGCAAACCCGGTTCATACGCTGAGACAATTTCTGAACCAACGATCGCGCTGGGCATCTAAAGGGATACATTATCACAATCCTCTGTTCGTGATCTATCTGATTTCGGTTTATCTGTTTTATGCAATTCTTTTTTTCTGTATTCCGCTTTCATTTTTTTATTCTAAATTGATGCCAGTAGTGCTCATTGCATTTTCATTAAAGATAATTGCCGATTTTCTTCTGCTATATAAAGGAACGATCATGGTGCAAAGGCGGGATTTACTGAAATATTTCCCCCTTGCCGAATTATTTCAAATCCCCTATATCCTGTATGTCGGTATTGCAGGACTTTTGGGTCAGTTTACCTGGAAGGGGAAAAAACGATGATGCATCATTTGCTTTCGAAAATTTTCAAAAACATCGTCTGGATTGTAGCGACGAATAGTAACGAAATTTTTCTCACCTTCGATGATGGACCGCATCCCGAATATACTCCGCAAATACTTGAGATTTTAAATACATATCAGGCGCATGCCACCTTTTTTATCGTTGGCAATAAGGCTGAACAGTATCCGCACATAGTTCGACAAATCGATGAACAAGGACATGCAATCGGGCTGCATTCCTATTCGCATCCTCGATTAGTAGGCAAGTCCCGGCAATTTATACTCTCCGAATTAGGAAAAACGCAACAAGTGATTGAGGAAATCATTCAAAAACCTGTAATGCTTTTCCGCCCACCGTACGGTAATTTCACGCCGCTGCTGCTCCGAATATGTGTGCAACAACAATTAAAGGTCATATTGTGGACAACAGCAAGTTATGATTATTTTCTCAGAATTTCGAATAGAAGAATTCTTCAGAAGATTAAAAATTTTGCCGAGCCCGGAACGATTCATGTCTTCCACGACGGACACAAAAACAGTTTTCGAACGGCTTCTATTTTGCCCGAAATCCTCGAATTTTACCATTCCTGCTCCATGAAATTGTCTGCTTTGCCGTTTTAACAAAAAAATACTTTGATATTTAATACGATTTTATTATATTTGTTTTCATTTTCGACTGTTTAGAAATTTTTTGTTGAGCAATAAAGATCACAATGAAAAAATTATTCGGAATTACTATTCTTGCTTTCTGCATATTCACTAATCTGCCCGCTCAAACCGTCAATGTGCCGCTGGATCACTGGATCTATCCGTTCATCGAGCGCATGGAGACAAAGGGCATTTTCCATACATTGAAAACCAGGTCATACCCGCTTACCCGCACCGATGTGGCGTTCATTTTAGCAAAAATCGATTCGAACCAATCACGTCTCACATCTGCCGAAGTTAATTTATTGGAACAATTCAAGGGGGAGTTTCATGAGGAGTTGAGTAAATTCGACGTGCCGCATAAGCCGCGATACGAAGAACGTCATGTGCTGACCTGGCGGGAAGAACAGCACTTCGCCAAAACCGACGTCGCTTTTGCACAGGTGTTCGATTCAAAAACCGGGGATCAGTATTCCGAAGCAGAACGCACTTCCCGGACGACGCTTGGTGTGATCCTGCGCGGGCAGTTCGGCGGAAATCTCAATTTTCTCGTCCATGCACAGAATACACTCAATCGCGGTACCGACATCACCGAGGAAAACTTCGATCCGCGCTACGGTACTCCGGTCACTATTTCCGGCGAAAATGTTTACTCCGACGATGCCTGGGCATATCTGATCTGGGACAAATCCTGGTTCCAGTTCGAATTCGGCAGGGATCAGGTGAAATGGGGTCCGGGTCAGCGCGGCAGCCTGATGATCTCCGCGGAAAATCCGCTGTTCGAAATGCTGAAAGTGAAATTCTCGTTCAATCGCTTTCAGTTCACCAGTTTTCACGGGACTCTGCACAGCGGTGTTGGCACGAAATATCTGGCTGGACACCGTCTGGAATTGAAGTTGTTCGATTGGCTCCACATCGCCGGCAGCGAGGCGGTGGTGTACGGTAATCGCGATATCGAACTCGCCTATCTCAATCCCATCATGCCGTTCCACGTGGCAGAGCACCATCTGGGAGACGAGGATAACAACACCATGGCACTTGATGCTACGCTCATTCCATTCAAAAACCATAAATTTTATTTTGAGCTTTTTTTAGATGATTTCACCACTGCAGAAAATCCGTTTACATATTATGGCAACAAATTTGCTTTCCTTGCCGGACATCACTGGGTGGAACCGTTCGATCTTGCAAATATCGATGTGAAATGGGAATACACGCGCATTGAGCCTTATGTGTATACGCATTATAAAGACATAAATATTTATCGCAATTACAACCAGCCCATCGGACACTGGCTCGGTCCCAATGCCGATGATCTTTATCTCGATATTGGTTACCTGATTAGCCGTGATTTGCAATGCTCGATTTCCGCCGAGCGAATCCGTCAGGGAGAGGGTGATTTGACGATGCACCACGAGCAAAGCGACGGCGTGCGCAAAGAATTCCTCGGAGGAACAGTCGAAGAAAAATGGTGCTTCGGATTCAAATTTACCGATCAATTATTTCGCGATGTGTTTTTATCGTTCAATTACTTTCACATTCGCACCGATAATTTGAACCTGGAGCCCGGACGAAATTCGACCGATAATTACGTCAGCTTTGATTTGTATTTGAACTGGTAATTTATTATCTTTAATATATTGATATGTTGATCCTGATTTCCGCATTAACGCTGTTTTACATTATCATTCTGTTAATACTAATTCGCGGCGTATCACAATTGCACGAGGGACGATCGCAGCAGACGCCGGCAGTCAGCGTGATTGTTGCTGCGCGTAATGAAGAACAGAACATCGCTGCATGTTTGCGGGCGCTTGCGGAACAGGATTATCCTGCGGTGAATCGGGAGATTATCGTTGTCGATGATCGCTCCACGGATGGAACGGCGGAGATTATCCACGGATTTATACGGCGGTACAAAAATATCAGGTTACTCCGGATCAAGGAAACGCCTGCCGGAATCGCACCCAAAAAATATGCGATTCAGCAGGGAATTCGAACCTCAGAGAATAATATCCTGCTGTTCACAGATGCGGACTGTGTACCCCGACGCGGCTGGATTCGTTCTATCGTCGGTTATTTTTCGGATGACGCGGGCTTGGTCGCCGGATTTTCGCCGCTCGATCGAGCCAGGATTGAAACGATATTCACCAAATTAATGTGCCTGGATTCGCTTTCGCTGGCAGCAGTCGCCGCAGGTAGTTTTGGCATCGGATTTCCGCTGACATGCAACGCAAGAAATCTGGCGTATCGAAAATCGGTCTACGAACAGGTGAACGGTTTTGAGGACATTAAACATCTTGTATCCGGTGACGATGATCTTTTCCTGCACAAAGTGCGCGATAATACGGATTGGCAGATAAAATACGCCGTCGGCAATGAATCCATTGTTTCATCCAATGCACCGCAATCATTCGGGCATTTTATGAATCAACGACTGCGACATGCATCAAAAGGCAAACATTATTCTACGCCAATGATCGCCGGATTGGCAGCGGTTTATATTTTTAATTTACTGCTGCTCCTGTTGACTATTTTATCTTTTTGGTCTCCGCATCTATTAAAAATTTTCATAGGTGCGTTTATTGTCAAATCGTGCTCGGAATTTATATTACTCTTGAAAACAGCAAGGCTTTTTTCATTTCAAAGCTATTTAAAATATTTTCCGGTTGCGGCAATACTCCATATTCCTTATGTGACGATATTCGGATTGTGGGGACAATTAGGCAAATTTCAGTGGAAGGGTGCAGCCTATCACGCGGAAATGAAATCAGAATCAGAACCTAGGGGAAATTAGCATGGTATCGCTCTTTAACGGCATATTGATTATCAGTACCGCACTCTATTTTGTCACGTTGCTGCTTTTTTTCATCGGTTTGTTTTTTCCAAATCGCAGACGGACAGGAAAACAGTATTCTGTATCCGTTGTTGTCGCTGCCAGAAACGAGGAACAAAATATCGGTAATCTTTTAAGCGATTTGACGAGGCAGACGTATCCGGCGGAACAATATGAAATCATTGTTGTCGATGACGGCTCTGTCGATGCGACGCACGACATAGGAATGTCATTTTCCAAAGAATATCCCAATGTGAAAATTATCGATGCCGTTCCGGATCCGGATCAAACACTTGTTGCCAAGAAAAATGCGATTCATCAGGGGATCATTGCCAGTGGTGGAGAGATCATTTTGATGACAGATGCTGATTGCAGGGTTAAGTCGCAGTGGATCGAAACGATGGTCTCATATTTTACACCGGAAACAGGAATGGTCGTCGGGTTTTCTCAATTGGGCACGAAAAACGACCACCGCCCGCTATTCGAAAAATTGCAGGCAACGGATTTTCTGGCGCTGTTGGCTGGCGCGCAGGGATCGATTAATTTGAATTTTCCGCTGGCAGCCACGGGACAGAATCTGGCTTATCGAAAGTCTGCTTATCTGCAGGTGGATGGATTCAAAGATATCGGGCATCGCGTTTCAGGCGATGACGTTTTACTGCTGCAATTAATTCATAATAGAACCGATTGGGAAATCCGTTTTGCGCCAGACGAAGCATCATTCAATACCAGTCTTCCTGAAGAGAATCTTAAGGATCTTATAAATCAGCGCAAGCGATGGGCGTCGAACGGATCATATCAATTGAAGCTGAACAAAAAATTTTTCGTGATTGTTGTGAATACATTTTTGATAAATTTGCTAATCCTGATTTCATTGCCATTTATTTTTACAAAAAATACTATTTTTTCCACACTTTTGTGCTGTATGTCATATAAATTGTTAATAGAATTTATTATATTAGTAAAAGGTGCTTTTATCTATCATCGCACAGACTTAATAAAATATTTTCCGGTGTGGGCAATTCTTCAAATCCCCTACATCATTTTCGTCGGTGCATTGGGCAATATCGGCAGATTCGTGTGGAAAGGACGCAGGAATTAATTGTTCATTTACATACAGATATGCAGACAGTGAAGAATCTTATTCAGTTATCACAAAAAGGCTTGCCGCGGGCACTGAATCGTCTGCCGCTCAATTCAAGTACGGAAATCCGGTTAACACGTTTATGCACGCAACGCTGCCGGCAGTGTAGCGTATATGAACGAACAACCGAACCTGCAATCATGAGTTTCGAGGATTTCCAGCTCATTGCGAGAAAACTGCGGGATTATGGAGCTTATATTGGCTTTATTTCTGGTGGTGAAGCCACACTCGTTCCACATCTGGACAAAATATTATTGGAAGCGAAACGCACTTTTACATCGGCGACGACTTTAGTTACCGGTCTTTACAATAAACCCGAAATTATTCATAAATTCGGTCGAATTGCACTGGATAATGATATCAATATTCAAACGTCGTTGGACGGATTGGGGAAAATTGGCGATAGTTTGAGAGGTGCTAAGGATTTTGCATCAACGGTTCTATCGCACATGAAATGGTTGTCGCAGCGAAGAGAGCAATCTAATTCCCTGCTCTACGCAAATATTGTGATCAACAATCTAAATCTGGAGCAGGTCCCGGAGTTGATCAAACGAGCGCGGGATTTGGGTTGGCGAACAACAATCGGTCTCTACCATTCGCTAACGGATACGACGCGCCTGGATGATGAAATGAAACTCCGCCCGGGGAAAAGATTGGATGATTTATTGAATTTCCTGGACAATAATGACGATATATTAAATTTAAACTCATTTGTGCGGGGAATCGGTGATTTTGTAGCTGGCAAATCACCGGGATTTTGTGCATTTGTCGATGCGCCGGTTATAACGACCCGGACTACGATCATGGAAAATGGGGACGTCCATCTTTGTTATGGCGATCCTATTGGTAATTTAAAAAATGAGGACCTTTTTTCAATTTTCAAGGGGGAAAAATATAACGAGCGAATTTCCGAGTACAAGCAATGCAGTGGTTGTTGGACAACCTGCTACTCGCAACGCTATCTCTTAATGCATCCGCGCTCAGTCGGAGAATTATTTCATAACGTTAGGAAAATTGTTAAACTGAAAACTAAATAATTTCTTATCAGCATTGAATTAATCAGCTTACGCCGATCGGTTATTACTATATTTAATGGAAGTTGTCGCATGACACGGAATCAAAAACTCGAAGACAGAAGAAATTTTCCTCGCTATCATCCTGATGAAGAACACGCTCCGAAGGTAAAATTCATTTTTAATGGAGGCAGCAACGTCGATATAGCTACAATCAACATTAGTAAAGGCGGGTTAATGGGCTACACATCGAGCATCGAGCACTTTTTAGGAATTCAGGATCAATATATCGATATTATTGAAATTATTTTCCCCGGCAAAAAACCATTTCGCTGTTCCGGTCACATATTGCGTCTACAACCGAGCATCAATGAAAACAAATGCTTTTGCGCTGTTGAATTCGGTGAGCCTGTAAACGCGGATATTGAATCGATGGAATCTGAAAATTCAGAAAAATCATCCCATGGGGACGAATCCGGAGATGATGATAATAATAATGGCAGAACCAGATTCATGGATTCTTCTATTTACCGGGAATCATCGGGTGAGGAATTCACTTTTGATCCTGAAATCCGCGAAAATCTCAACAACCTGATAATCGATACCACACAAAAACCTAAAAAAAATAAAGATAATTCCAAGATCATCATTCCCGATGGAAAAATTTTGAACCGGATTAAAGAACTGGAAAATTACGCCAAAATTGATGAGGTCGAAAAAGAAGTCGAGGTTCGCCGACTTGCCTATAATTCTTTCGATGACATAACCGAGTATTTGACTATCGAGGAGAAATGGTGGTTTTTCGAAATGCTCGATGAAATGAAGCGGCATGAACCCAATTATCCGGAAAATCTCAAACGCGCATTTTTTAAGCTATATCGCACCGGCTTACAGCAGGCTCAAAATTTACAGATGAAACCAAATGAAAGAAAGTACCTGCGTCAGAGTCAGTGAAAAGCGCTGCTCACTCCAGCCTTTTCACAGCCGAATGGATCCAGCTCTCCGAATTATATTATTCTAGCTCGACTTCAAGCACCAGGTCGATCATGCCAAGGTATTGCTTCGGCAGTTCGATTGCCGTCCCAAATTCGTGTTCAGTGAAATTCACCTTTTCCTGATTATGGAACAGTTTAACAGATAGAATCTTTCTATCCATTTGGGGCAGAATAAATGCCGTGTCGCTCCAATCCAGAATATGTATGAACACTTTGTTGTCTTTATGCGTGGTCACGCCCCAGGGCTGCGGCAGAATTGGACCACCCCTTGTGCCATAAATTGCTTCGCCGAAAATATCCAACCATTTGCCCATGGCTTTTAGAGTATCCTCAAATTCGGGCTGAATTTCACCATTGGGCATAGGTCCCACATTAAGCAGAAAATTTGAATTATATCCGGCAGCCTGTACCAAATCGCGGATATTTTCTTTCACTGTTTTAAACTCCGTATCCAGCAAGTTAAATCCCCAGGCACCGCCACCGGACATTGTCTTGCACATTTCCAACGGCAGCTCACTCACTTCCGATCCTTCATTGTAATCTTGCGTGCTTTTACCGGGCAAATCCTTTTCAAACATTTGAAAGTCTTCGCCCGGCTTCGGAACGACATGGTGATTATTTCCAATCAGGCAGTGCGGTTGCAAATCGTGAATTAGCTTGTAAATCCGATCGAGGCGCCAGTCCGCCTCCTTTTTATCCCACCAGCCATCGAACCAGATTCCGGCGATGTGACCATAATTCGTCAGCAACTCGGTCAACTGGGCTTCAACATAATCGAGGTACGCGTACCAGTCGCCATTATCCGGTCGCTTGGCATATTGACCTGTCTGTCCCCGGGGGTAATAGTCATTATGATACCAGTCGAGGATTGAATAATAGAAGAACAACTTAATGTCCTGTTTATGACACTCGTCCGCCAGCATTTTCAGCACATCCCTGCCGTAATGCGTGCGATCCACAATGTCCCAATCGATGTGCTTGCTATCGAACATGCAAAAACCATCGTGGTGTTTGCTCGTAATCGTGATGTATTTAATTCCGGCTTGTTTTGCCAGCGCCACCCATTCCGCAGCATTGAAATCCACCGGATTGAAAAATTGCGCCTGCTTTTCATAATTGTGCTTATCGATTTTTTGAACTTGCATAACCCACTCACCGTCTTGCAGCACCGAATACACACCCCAGTGAACGAACAGCCCGAACTTGGCATCCTGAAACCACTCCCTTGCCTTTAAATTTTCTTTAGATGCAATGTATGGTTCCTGTGCCATTACATTTGATAGAGATAACATCATAAAAATCTGAAGTAGAAAAGTTACATATTTCATTTTTACTATCCTTTCAATTTGAAAAATTCCTGCGAAAGAATCATTAAGCGCCGAACGTTTACCAGATGATCTGCTTATGAGCGGTTCCTGATTATCCCGTTAAAGCTCGACCCATCTATTTTCCTGAGCCGACCGTTCCACGGCATCCAATACCTGCTGAACTTTCAATCCATCATAAAAATCAGGATGAAAGTCTTTATTTTCAACAATCGCCGTAAGAAATAGCCGCATCTGGTTCACGAACATATCCGCATAGCCGATCCCATGCCCCTGAGGCCAATAGCCTCCGCCATAAGGATGTTCGTCGTGCGTGCAATTGATCTTGCGAAAACCCTGCTCCGTAACCGGATTTGTATTATCGAAATAATAGAGATAATTTTGCTCCTCGAACGTCCAGTAAACGCTGCCTTTGTCCCCGTTAATTTCCAGTGAATTATGATTTCTGCGCCCTGACGCAAGCCTCGAGGCTTCGAAGCAGCCGGTAGCGCCGGTATCAAATTCGCAAAGGAATTGCGCCACATCATCCACTGTGACATTTCCCTTTTCACCATTCGGTTTCGTGTCTTCGAGCGGTCTCACAGGGATCATGGTTTTCAACTGCCCTACTAATCGAACGATTTCCATCCCTGTGACAAACCGCACCGCATCGATAGAATGCGCGCAGATATCGCCAAGTGCGCCGGAGCCAGCCAGCTTCTTATCGTGGCGCCACACAAAAGGAAAGGACGGTTCCCGCTGCCAGTCCTGCGCATAACGTACATGCACATTATACACTCTGCCTATTTTGCCCTCATCAAACAGACGCTTCGCCATTGCCAGCGCCGGCGTCTGGCGATAGGTGTATCCGCAGCAATGCCGAACACCCGCCTTCTCGATTGCCAGAACCATTTCTTCGGCATCCTGCAAATTATTGGCTAATGGCTTTTCGCAGAGGATGTGCTTGCTGTTCTTCGCGGCTTCCAGCGTAATTTCCCTGTGAAGCAAACCCGGCGCCGCAATACTGATCAGATCGATATCATCCCGGCGAACAAGCTCTCTCCAAT
>WJJN01000471.1 GCA_014729735.1 Candidatus Zhuqueibacterota bacterium | reverse complement strand
CCGCCGCGATTCGTTTCGGTTTTTAAGGAGACTTCCTCCTGATGAAATTCCTCCCGAGCGGATACATGTGTTATCCAGTACGGACCGGCGCCAAATGCGATATACGGTTGAAACGCATTCTGACTTTCATGGTGTAGTAAATTATATTTCAATCCGATGAGCAGCGGTGTGATGGCTTCGGCATCCACGGATTCGCCGTACCAGTTTTCAGTTGCTTGTTCTACTTTGCCAACCGCACCAAAACTTAATTCGACAAATGCATTATAATCGATCCGGGAAAACAGGTACAGCCAGCCACCGGCACCTCCGAGGTTGACATAAGATTCCCTGCCGTAGTCTATCACTCTGACCTCGGATGAGGTGTTTGAAAAATTCATATACGTCGCCCGAAACCCGATTCCGGTGGATCGGACAGGTTGCTCGGAATAGGAAGCGCCGACCAGTAACAAACTTAATGCAATTACAATAAATATGGTTCTCATTTTCGTTCTCCTCTGTTTTGCGTGATTCATTACAACTCGCACGCAATACAGGCAATGAGAATGCCATATTTTTGAGCCTGATCTAACCTATTAGTTTTTATTAGGCTGGGACAATATCTCAATTTGCAATCTAATGCGGGAATTTTTCAAACTGCCGGAATTTTCCGCATTCTTTTCAATTCTGAGCTAGATATTCAATAATTCTCCGCAGGTATGAATGGTATTTTTTCGGAAGTCCTTTGAATGGTGATGCCAGCCTGGTGATGCTTTCTTCGGTGATATCTTCTTCATTAAGATCGAGTTTTCTCAAGTTCTCGAGATATTCATTTATTTTCGATTTCACTCGTTCGACGACTTTTTCATCTGTTGTGGCACCAATCGCGCGTGCAGCTTTGTCGATATCAAAATCTTCCTCGACCAGGTATTCGAAGCAGATACCGCGGAAATACTCGGTGATAGTACCACGATCGCGGTTGCCCAGCGCTCTTGCAGTCTGCGAAATCGCTGATCTGGAAAATTTCAGCGAGCGTAGTGATTCCAGCACCTGGGTTTCAAACGGCTTGTACGCACTTTCTGATTTTCGCTCGGACAGTTCATCAGGCAGATCGCCTTCTCGAATGATGTCGCGGTTTTCGCTGCGGGCAAGAATCGCAGCACGGCGGACTACATTTTCCAGTTCCCGGACATTCCCGCTCCAGTGATATGTTCGCAACACATCCATCGCCTGTCCGGAGAATGCGGACACCATTTTATAATTATGTTTGCGCAGGAAATGTACTGCCAGCAGCGGAATGTCTTCCATCCGCTCCCGCAGGGGCGGAATGATGATAGGAAATCCATTCAGTCTGTAGAAAAGATCGGAGCGGAAATTTCCCTTTGCCATTTCTTCATTTAAATTCACATTCGTTGCAGCAATGATGCGAACATCCGCTTTGGTTGTCTGCTCTCCGCCAAGACGCTCGAAACTTCCTTCCTGCAGCACACGCAGCAATTTTGCCTGAAACGACTGCGATGTCTCGGATATTTCATCTAAAAAAATCGTGCCGCCGTCAGCTAATTCGAAGCGCCCGCGACGGCGGGATTGCGCACCGGTGAAGCTTCCTTTTTCGTGTCCGAAAAGCTCGCTTTCCAAAAGGGTTTCCGGCAACGCGCCGCAGTTGACTGCGATGAACGGCGAGTTCGCCCGGCTACTACTTCGATGGATCGCACGCGCAATCATTTCCTTGCCGGTTCCGGTTTCGCCCATAATCAAAACAGGGATATCGTCCTTGCTGACTTTTGTGACTAAATTGAGCACATCTGCCATGGAGCTTGTCTTCGCATGCACGATCTCGGTGAATTCCGAGATCTGCTCATCATCTTCTTCCTCTGGCATCATATAAGATTGCAAATCTTTTAATTCTTTTTCAAGCTGCAAAATCGATTGCTTCCGTTCCTCCGCCAATTGCTCCAGTTCATCAGTTGTATCCGATTCCTGTTTCAACTGATCCTGCATTTCCTGCAACTGCTGCCGCGCTTCCTTCAATTGTGACTCTTTCAGCGTGATCTGTTCTTCGAGCAGATGGCGCATGGTATCGGTCTCTGACCTGCGTCGCATTGCCTTTTGTATGCCGAAAATAATAACAGATGTTAAGAATGCAATCATCGGATATGCCTGCGGCAATACGAGATGAAAATGAATAAACAGGATCATGGAAAGAATCGCGAATCCAGCCAGTAAGGACGAAGAGGAAATAATAATCATTGCAAATTTCTTGAATCTAAAGAAAAACCATATCGAAAAAACAATGAGTGCAATTGCGATCCATTGTACAGATACTGGCAGATCACGCAGGTAATTATCCTGAATGATATTTTCGGCGACCGTCGCGTGAATAAACGACGCTGGTAATGATTGCGTAAAAGGCGTCATACGCAGGTTAGCGATTCCCGGTGCTGTTACGGAAACGAGCACCAGTTTATCCCTCAGATCAATGGTCGGCTTAGATAGCTCATAATTTCTCATTAGATCGACAAATCCGATGGAAGTTACTTTGCTGGCATCGCCGAAATGATTCAACCGGATTCTGCCGATCTCATCCGTTGAAATTCGGCGTTCATAGTCCGAACTATCGGTCAACAAAATCGAATTTGCCAGAAATGCCACATTTTCGTAATCTAAAAACAACCGCGCCAATTCAAACCCGAATGAGAAGTACATTGAATCGTCGTGGGAAATAACTATCGGTACTTTCCGCATGTTTGCGTCGTTACCAAAATTACTGAATCCTAACGCCGCGGCATTATTGGCAAATGCTTTATGTGGAAGCGAAATGTTTTCACCGCGCAGGATACTTCGCTCCGATGGGCGATCCGTTGCGGCAAAAGCGACGGGCAGGCAAATATTTCCGGCGGATTCGATGAATTCCGCCAGCATTTGATCGTATTCTTTATAATAAGGATCAGCTCGCTCAAACAGGACATCGATCCCAATTGTCCGTGCTCCGAGTGAATTTAAAATATGAATCATGTAGCCGTAATAATCTCGAGTAATGGGGTAACCGTTCAGCGCATCGATGTCCTCGGAGCCGATATATACTATGACGATTTTATCGGACAAATACCGCTGACCGCGCATCTTGAACTGTAAATCGATGAAGGCATTATTCAATGTTTCGTTGTAATCGGTCGGAATCAAGGACAGAATTCCAAGGATGAGAATAATTAACAACGCAATGACTATCCCGCCGCGTGCGGGATCATTGATATTCAAATTCATTGGATGCGCTTTTAGCATAATGATTTAAAAAAAGATTTAATTAGCTTAATATAAAATAGATAAAACAAAATGTCAACAAAAAAATGTCGCAAGTGAATCTCTCAAATGAATCCTTTTATTCTTTTCTGCATCAAAAAAGTAGTT
>WJJN01000470.1 GCA_014729735.1 Candidatus Zhuqueibacterota bacterium | reverse complement strand
TTTTTTTATCCGGACTATAAATACGGCGTTCAGTCAACTGAAGAGAATGTGAATCCCAAATTGGCAGAGCCGTACAAACTGTATTTAAAAAAAATATCACATGCAAATTCGGACGTTAATCGGGTGCAGGTGCTTTCACACTCTGCAGATGATGTAAAAAAGCAAGTCGTTACCAAATATTTAAGTGCAGCTTCTGGAGCTGACGTTGAGACGAGAGCAATATTGAGTGATTCTGTTTCATTTTTAAAAAAACAAAGTATTAATTACAGTGATGAGATTGAGCTTCTGTTCCCGGAGAAAGTCTTTTTTAAGATCCATGGAGACAAACTCAATTATATTCGTGGTTGGGTATTGGAAATTTACGATTACGAAGGAAACATTATACAATCTTTTCAGGGCTCGGATGAGCAATTCCATGAAATTGAATGGGATTGGCGCGATGTTAATGGACTTCTGTTGCAACCGGACGAATATTTTTACATTTTTCGCTGGAAAGATGTTCATGGCAATTTGCTAACAACACGAAGAAAAAGCTTCAGAGTGGAAAAAGTTGTCCGGCATCTGAAAGTCGAAGTACTGGCAAATCCAAAAAATGATGAAGTCCTCGAAGAAGCTGATTTTCGCATTAAATTACATAATTAGAGAACCGAACTGCACAAGAAGGATCAAACACCTTTTCAAGTTATTTCTATAGAATGTGAGCTGGAAAGAAGAGGGAGTAGAATTATGAAGTTTAAAGCAGTTATTACTATTCTGATATTGGTTATTCTATTGGGATCAGTTATTTATGCGCAGGATATTAGTAATGCAGAAAATACACTGCAGCAAGCACAGCAGAGCAAAAAAGTGAATACCGGATCAATGGCAAATATAACCGATTTTAATAATTTATGGGATATAACCAAACTCGCGGGTCCATTTCGTTGGTTAATTTTTCTCGTTTTAGCGTTTGGTCTGGGGAGTGTTCTGTATAAATATGTCGATTTTTTCATGGATAATCGAAGGGCACGATCTATTTACAACCTGGATTTGAAAAGTGCATCCATTCGTGAAATTGAAGACACTGTTCATAAAAATCCGAATAGTCTGATCCAGGCATTGTTCAACAATATGCTTTATATTTATAAAAATACAGAGCGCGCAGAAGATTTTCATTATGAAATCACAAATTTCGATCAATTGCAGCAAGATAAATTTGCGACATTTCAGGGAAGAATGAGTTTTCTTTCCGATACTGCTGGCGCGCTGGGATTGTTAGGTACTGTATGGGGTATGTTTATCACATTTTCAAAAGGAATTTTGGATAATCAGGTTATTTTAACCGGAATGGGACTGGCGTTGGTGACAACACTAATGGGACTGGTTACCAGCATTATTTTAAACTTCTTTTCAACCCAGATACAGGCAGCCTTTCGGCGCAAAATTGATCGAATGCTCGAAAAGAGCGATCAGCTTCGACTGCGCATGCTTCAATATCAAAGGAAGAATCGGGGCAAATTAGGCAGACGATTCGAGGACTACATTGATATGCGGGACAAAGTATCAGACGAGAATCAATTGCAACAGGAAAAACAGGAGTTGGAAGACGAACTGTTCGATTCTATAAACGAACCTGATTCTGAAGAGGAAGAAGGAGATGCATCAAAACTCAAAATAATCAACACATCCGGAGACGAGCAGGTAGCAACTGTTAATACCCGGTTGAAATCTCCATTTGTTGTTCAGGTTCTCAATGCTGAAGAAAGAGGAGTTAGCGGACAAACGGTTATATTTTCTATAGAAGTTGGAAATGGAAATTTGACTAACGGTAACAAGGTCGAAGAAATAAAAACGGACAGTCAGGGCTATGCCAGAACCTATCTTATTTTAGGAAATAGTGCTGGTGACAATGTTGTCCGTGTCGGTTTAAAGCGGAATAATGATGAATTTGTTAAGTTCAAGGCGATTGGAGTTCCTGCAGGTCCATGTAAATTGCTATACATTTCTGGCAATCTTCAAAATTCACCAGCGGGTCAGGAGTTAAAAGATCCGTTTGTCGTAAAGTTGGAAGATACTTATAATAATCCGATCACAGGGCACCAGGTGATTTTCAAAGTAAAAATAGGAAAGGGATATTTCCCCGGAAATAAGAGAACATATGTTACGAAGACAGATGTGAACGGTGTGGCACAGAGTTATTTTACATTGCGACCTGAACCGGGTTTTAATTCAATAAATGTCTTCGCAAAAGGTTTGAAACGAAACAAAATTGAATTCGAGGCATTGGGTCAATAATATGACAGGCGGCGGAATAATAGTCAGATTAATCGATGTTGTGCTGATATTGCTGTTCGGATTTATTTCTATCAGCGAAATCAGCCGGAAGAGCAAAATTGAATTACCCAAAAGTACTCAAACTCCTCCGTCGAATTTGGATATGGAATCGATTCTTATCATTGGTATTACGGAGAATGGAAATTACCTGGTGGATAACGAATCTCGCAAACTTACGGATTTTGAGGAGTTGAAAAACTACATTATCGAAAACAATCAAAAAGCAATTTTAAATAATGCAAAAACCCGGGTCAGAATACGTTCGAATTACAATGCACCAATACGCCACACTGTGATGTTGGCAAGGTTTTGCGATGAGCTCAATATCGTCAAGGGAATCGATGTGATCCGCAGGGTGAATTAAATATCGGAGGTATTATGAGCAAAGGTGGTTTAATTATTCGCTTGATTGATGTTGTGCTGATTTTGCTCCTGGGGTTTATCGGTATTTCCGATTTCACGATTAAAACTCAGGTAAAGTTACCGCAGGGCAGTCAGGAAAGCGACAATCACGTAGAAAAGAAATTTGTTGTATTTGTGAAGATTAATGAAAACTCGACATTTGAAATAGATGATGGCAAACAGAAATTAGCCAATTTTGAGGAGCTTAAAAAGGTCGAAGAAAAATTGGTTGAGTTACAACAGGAACACGGGAATATTGTTGCTGTAATCGAACCGGACCTGGACACGATGATTCAATTGACTGTCGATTTAATCGATATTTGTGAAAAAAATAACATTCAGAAAAGCATAAATTATGAAATTTAGATTTAGAATTAACAAAGAAAAGCGCGCCTGTGATGTGGCGCTGGCTGTGATGCTAATTTTGATCTATTTTATTCTGGGCGCGATCAAAGTATCGCCCACTCGTTATATTTTCAAAACACCACCACAAGAAATCGACTGGACGTTATTCAAGCCTAAAGCTCCGAAAACAAACTTCGATAATCAGAGAAAACATGGTGCTGTTGCCGATAAGAGCAAGGGAGTGGAAACGGATAATATTATTATTCCCAGTTTGGATTTCCTGAATGAAACCAGCCGTAAATTAAAACTTGGCGGTCAGAAATATAAAGCACTGGAAGTTCCCGCTGTTAACGAAACAGGAAATGAGATTTCGATTGCGAATACAGATCAGATTGCTTCATTGTCGGAACTGAATTTTAATAGCAAATACACTCGTTTCGCAAGGCAAGTCTTATCATCCGGTCAACAAATAGAGGGACCAAGCATTGAAATAGAAAACGGACCTAATGTGTTGATGGATGTTTATTCCAACAAATTCGGAGGAATAGAAATTTCCGACGGAATTCCCGATGATAAGGCGATCCCTGAAGAACAGATCGTGGAGATCGAATTAAGAAAAGAAGAAATAATGGATGACGAACAGGATATATCTCCATTAATAAATGAGTTGATTTTATGGATGAAAGATCATCAAACACCCTTTTCAAGCGTAATGAAGAGATTTATGCTTCATGAGCCGGGTAATTTAACATCCAAAGTTAAATTTTCAATAAATAATAAAGTTTATGATCTGTACCTTTTATGCAAAGAAAACATTTTGGAGGTCAGAATCTGTCTCGTGCACAAAGATAAATCAATTTTATTAATCGACAGTGGATTTAAGGAAACGAGCAATTATCTGAGAAAAGGCGAAGTCAGAAAAGATAGAAATAACAGGATCGTCACGTTCATCACAAGACAGGAAACTCCCTCAAAAGCAGCGACAACTGAATTCTACCAGATCTTCTTGTCCTGGTGGGATACAATTAAATCGAAAGACGGAAACGGAGATTACGCGAGATGAAAATTGCGTCGATTGTAACGATCATTCTAATATTATCAATAACAAGTATTTCTTTCGCACAAAAAAATGATAAGGTGGAAGTTAATCAAATTTCGGTACCAATGGTAACTTTATTAGACTCTTCGCTGATCTCATTTTTTCTGGATGAGTTTTTCATCCCCGAAACGCTGGTGACAAAAATGGACATTATTGATGTCAGCTTGAATGGTTTTGGTGAAAACGACATCGTAAAATTATATCCATCGGATAATGTCTATTTTCTACAGTTTGTGTCCGACGCGGCTCAAAAACGGATGAACCAGTGGGAATTCAAAGCTAATTTTCAAATCACCGCACAGAATGAAGATGTTTCCATAGCCGATGATTATGAATCCAATAAACCGGCTTACAATATTTTTGGGGCAATTCTGAAAGGTCTTAACCAGAATTATCAGGATTTGCCAATCAAAATCCGCTTTGAGCGCGATTCCTCAACAGTATTGTTCGAGTTATGGGGACATACCAGGGAGGCACTTCGGGTAATTCCCAAAGAAGAACCACGCGTGAAAGACGTGCTTTTAGAACAGATTGCGGTGAAAAGTGATACCACACTTTATGACTGCATTTTTATCTATAAAACCCTTATCGACACCGTTTATCTCCGAGAGCGTAGTAAGTGAGATTAGAACGATTCCTTCCAAAATTTCCAGTAGATTTCTCGCAAAAAGTTATAGCATCCAATCAATTTATTAATCGCAAATAGTATTAATTAATCGTATTAATACATATTTGAATTCTATGCTAATTTATCTAATTGTGATAAAAATAGCTTACAAAGTGAAGTTTATAAATCATAGTTATGTTTGTTAAGAAATTGAATTAATTAGAATGGCATTTAATAAAAATCTTGACATTGTTAAATAAAATATATATATTTTACCTTAAAAGCCTGAGCTTATAATAAATATATTTTCATTTGAAAATAAATTAATTACCGCTTAAATATATATAACATATATAAATCATATTAGATTACAATAAATTAATTTTCATAACATTTAAAATTAACAAGATATGATGCAATTGTCCTGCTGTGATGTTTTTGTTTTCCATTAAGCTATAAATGAATCTATATCCATGTGAATACCGGTGGTGGGTAATATATAGCGCTGTTTAGAAAATTTATTAGAATTGTGCAAAATGTACAAACATGATTAGTGGATTCAAAGCTGCAACCTCTATTGATATTTTATTTTTGCGAAATATCGATGAGGATAAATCCATGTGTTGTTTTGCAGGAATCTATAAAATTATCAATTTAAGAGGGAGGGATATCGGTGAACAACAATCTTAGTTCAGGTGAGTGTATTATATTCAAATCCGCAACATGCATCTTTATAATTCTTATCCTTTTACATTTTCCGCTTCGGGTCGTGTTCTCAAGTCCCCAGGATTTACCAACCACCGGCTCTGAGGGAAGTTTACGAAAAACGGTTTATGTAGATATTTACTCAAAGCTGACAACGGAAAAATCTTATGTTAAACGCGGCGGGACTATTGATTACACATTTACCTTTATCAATCTGGGAAGCGAGAATCCAAAAAATATTAAATTTACCTTCTATGCACCAAATGAGGTGTTCAGCCAACCTTTTCATGGAAATTATGTAAAAAATCTTGAGATTAACAGCGGTCTGACTTCACCTAATATTGTACATGATTCCACAAAATATGCTGACGACAATTTAATAAAAACGGTTCATTGGTCTATGACGGAGCTGACATCGCCTGATTCTCAAAAAATAGTCTTTTCCGTGACTGCCGATTCATTGGAAGAAAGCAAGGCACTCACCGGAGTTATGACTTTGGCATGCGAAGGATTTTCAAATTCGAATAGCGCTGAGGTCACTTTGGTATTAACGCCAAATCTGACTATAGGTAAATATGTTAAACCGGGCGGTCCTTACAAACCTGGCGGCAGGGGCACTTATTTTTTGGAAGTACAAAACAACGGTCAGCGTGGAATTGACAGCGTCCTCGTTTACGATAACATGCCGGAGGACATCATTATAGATACGACCGGAATTGTACCACCGCAGGATTCAATTGTCAATAATACTATCTATTGGAGTATCCCCTGGCTGAATCCTGATCAGAAAGTGAATTACAAAATCCCTTTCATCGTAGATCCGAATTTTCAGGTTACTTCGAATCCGGAAGATAGCAGAGCAGTCAATTACGCATTCGCGGACGCAGGAATATACCGAGATTCTTCATTTGTCTCTATTCTTGTCACTGCTGCTGATATCGAAGCCACAATTACTCCATTGCTCAGTGACTATTCGCCAGGATATCCGCTGAAACTGGAAGGAATAATAAGAAATATTGGCGTCTCTGCAATCACTGATACCTTTTTAGTAGGCTTTTTTCTGGAAGATTCAAGCAATTTAATTGGCACTAAAACATTCGTACAGACCCTTGAGGGTGAGGGACAGGAATCTATTGAAGTGTCTACTATTTGGGAAGATCCACCGGAAGGGGTTCACAAAATAATTTTATTCGGAGATTATTATAACGACATTATCGAAGTTAATGAAGTCAATAATATTTCCGACACGCTTGCGAGTGTGCGCATCACGAAGCTCGATGTGCGTACTAATGCCATCACCTATTTTGAAAATTCCGAGCCGGTGCATGAAATACGCCCTTCCTGTCCCGATAGCATGTTCGCTTATATATCCGTTCTCGATCAAAACTGGCATCCGGTAAGAGGACTTGCAAGCCGTACAAATTGGGCTGCCGGTAACCAGGAAACAGATGGCGGCGGATCCGCAAGAGAAATCTGGTATCCTATTCACGAATATGCAGCAGGATCGGCTAAACCATATCCGCAGGTATATGGCGATGGAACAGTCCCGGCATTTACGGAGATCACAGCACATGATACACTTCCGATATTTGCGACTCTTGTAATTCCAACCACAAACTCTGACAATCCGTCCGTTATCAAAGATTCGCTCAGTGCATTTGTTCAGCGATTTAATCCGGCAAAAGACCGGTTTTCGGTTGTAACTTATTCCGATCATATTGTAGATGTGCTTGGATTAACAAACGATTTCGATGCAGTGAGCACCGCAATTCAAACATCCGAGAACACGCAGCCCTCAGCATTGATGGATGCCATCTATCGCGGCATCGCAGGAACTGCAAATGCAGCCGGCAGGAGGGCGGTCATCGTCTTGACAGATGGATCGGATTATAGCTTTATTAGCGGCGAACAGGTCAGGCAATATTCGACAAGGATGGCTGTTCCGGTATTCATATTAAATTACGGGAACCCGGATCAGATTGAATTGAAAAACCTGGCAGAAAGCTGCGGCGGTTATTGTGAAGATTTTCCTATCACTGAATATAATGTCTATGAAAAATTGTACGAGCTATTGACAAATTATTATCTCATTGCCTATCGATCTCCGAACAGAACAATGGACGGCGCGCTACGTAATCTGGGACTAACGATTAATTATCCGAAAGATCCTTTTCCTGTTGGTGCCGACAGCCTTGGACGCTATTTTGCTCCGACCGATAGAAGCAATTTATGGTTTGAAGTGGCTTCATTTCCAGGTGGTCTGATGCAAACGACGGCAGGCGATCTCTGGAAAACAGCGGAACCGGATGAAACATACGATTACATTATCTCTGTATTAAATACCGGAAATGATCGTCTGAATGATATTACTATCGAAAACTATAATTCTCAGCATGTTAGTATCACGGAAAACTCGAGTGGTGACAACCGCAGCTTATGGCAACATCAGAATCTGGAAATGGGGCAGCGAAGCGTATTTACACTGCCGGCGACTGTAAGCAATGATCTGCCATCTTCATGGATTTCGGTGGTTGACTCGGCAGTAGCGTTCACAAATGCAATCAGCACATCGTCACAGGATACGGTCTGGATTATTCAGGATGTGGAAGCAGATATTCGGGTTTCTGCAGAGCAGGTAACGGAATACCCGTCACAAAAATTAGCTGAGAGATTTACAGTGCTATGTGATGAGGATTCATGTTATTATCATATAAAATTCTGGGTGCAACTCCCAATGAATGCAACGGCTTTTTCAATAGTTGTATTTGATCCGGAGAACAGGCAATATGATTTTACCGAACAAATAACAAATATGCCGCAATTTCCGACACTACCGGATACGATCGAAATTGATCCATGCTTTACTCCACCGAATGGCAAGGTAATGGAAACCGATGAAGAGAAATGGGTTGCCAGGCTAAACTACACTGATGAACTGGGCAATTCGGGTACCAGTCTTGCGGAATTTTACCTGGTTTCCGAAAACAGACTCATTTTAGAAAAGAACATCGTGGATTCCGGAAATGAGCTTTCGGTGGATATCGAATTATCCAAAGCAGGTGCTGTAGACATAAACATTTACAATGTCGCCGGAGAACATGTCCGAACGCTCGTTGAAAACGCGCCATTCGATATAGGTCGTATCAGAGCCGGCACGTGGGACTGTAAAGATAAAGATGGTCGCCTGGTTGGAAGTGATGTTTATGTAATTGTCATGGAGTCCGGCGGACGGACATCCTGGCAAAAGGTGATCGTAGTCCGATAAAAAAGTGGAGGGAAAAATGCGTAAGACAATTATCGTTTTTATATTAATATCTCTTTTTCTGCCGATGCATGCATCGGCTCAGTATAGTACCGGAGCAAATTTTTTGAAAATCGGTATTGGTCCTAGACAAATGGGAATGGGCGGCGCATTTACCGGCGTCGGAGATGATTTGTATACGATCTATTGGAATCCCGCAGGACTGGGAAATGTTCGCAACTGGGAAGTTTCAGCAATGTATAATAAATATTTTGCTGATATGTATTACGGCACAGTTACTGGCGTAAAGCAATTCAGAATGTGGGGCAGCAGAAAAACCACCGCCGGTATCGGGCTATTCTATCATGGCATGCCGGATTGGGATGCAACAGACGGCTCTCAACAATTTGAAAAAGGAAGCGCAGGCAATTTCCTGGGCGTGGCTTCTTTCGGGCAACGGCTCGACTGGCTTTACGACCGGATATCGGTGGGATTGAATGCCAAATTCGGCAAAAGCACACTTGCTGATTACAGC
>WJJN01000469.1 GCA_014729735.1 Candidatus Zhuqueibacterota bacterium | reverse complement strand
ACCAGTGGCACAGTTGATATCGCATTCAACCCACCAGCCGCCAACAGGAATCCAGCGACCTTCTTGAACACGTGTAGCGATCTCTTTAAACATGTCCGGTTCAGCCTCGGCAACCCATTCGTAGAATTGGGCAGAACTCGCTACAAAGTAAACTTCCGGGAATTCACGCATCCTGTCCAGCGCCGATCGAAATGTGGCAAACACTTCCTGGTATCCTTCACTTACATTCCACTGCCATACCGGATCGATGTGCGCGTGACCAATTGCGTAAATATCATAGACCTCTTTATATTTCTTATCTTTATTCATAATGACGCCCTATTTGCCTGACAATTTTATAATATTACTCGATTTCAAATTTTTGAAATCTCAAAGATTTAGCAGAAATAACTTCCGTTATTTCCTATTCTGACTGAAAGATATCTTCCCCCCGGTTTTTTTCAGAATCAGAAAAAGCCTTTCTTTTTGGAGGCAGATGCCGGTACCAGAACCAGTACATTCCACTTAAACAGATCACGAAAATTGTTGCGGTTATTTTCACGCTGCCATACGCCTGGATGACTAATTGCATCGGGATAAGGAACAACGAGATTTGCCAACCCAGCGTAAACGGCAGAGCAATTAAATCGTTTCTATGCTCCGATGATAACTTCGTGCGCATTTCTGGCTTTAATTTTTGCTTTAACGGGCGCCAGAAACCAAATGGTCGGGTAGTCGCGTAGTAATGCCGAATTACTTTTTCATCTATCGGTTTCGTTAGATAGGTGCCAATAATTGTTGCGATAACCGAAATTAACGAAAGGACAATAAATTGTTGCCATTCGACCAGTTCAGGGAAATAAGCTCGCTGAACAAAAGCAGCCAAAAGTCCTGTAATCGTTCCGGCAGCAAATCCACCTCCGTTAAAACGCCACCAGTAAAATTTGAACATTGCCGGAATAATCAATCCAACCTGAAGCCCCATAACAAGCCAACCCCAAATTTCGTTGATACTTTTTACAGAATATGCCATGAAATAGCTGGTTACAACGAGTACAAATATAAAAGAATATGACATGAAAATCAATTCACGATTTACAGCCTTCGGGCGCAAATAGCGTTGATAAATATCTCTGATAAAGAATGCGGATGTTCGGTTCACATGCGTATCAAACGATGACATGCATGCAGCGACAAGCGCCACCAAAAGTAATCCGCGTAAGCCCATTGGAATATCAAATAAAATTACTGCCGGCAGGATTCTCTCCGGATTGACTGTTCCCTCAAAACTAAGCAAATGAAGCTTTGATTGCCAATTCGATTGAAAGAGCGATTTCAATCCGTTTATCAGTTCCGGAGAATAATTCTGCGGACTGTTCATAATACCGGATAACACATCGTGCCAGCGTTCGGGAGTGACATGCGGAACATAAGATTTAATCAAGTCTGTTGCCTGCATCATCACGGATTGATCCGGGAACAGATCGTTTACAAGATAGATTCCAAGCACGGCAAAGCCGATCATCATAGGCCAGCGGAACATCAGCAAGGCGATCCAGAGAAAGCTAAGCGTACCGCATTCACGTTCATTACGGGCGCCGAAATATTTGGGGTCAGCACCTTCTGACACACCTCCCACCACGCTGCGCAGAAAATAAAAAAACGTGAATAACATCAAATGCTGATAGGCTTCATAGCCCCGCGGCATGGTTGTATGCCATTGGAGCGAGGAGCTCATCCAGTGCGGGTTTCCAGTAACCTTTTCTGTCAGAGCCATGAAGTTAGGCACATCGGTGATTTTCGACGCTGCCATCAACGAAATAGTAATTACTGCAATGAAAATAATAACAGACTGAATAAAATCCGTAAATACAACCCCGTAGAATCCCGACGCCATTGTATAAAGGGTGGCAACACCAATTAAAATAAGCGAACAAACGAATGGTGAGAAGGGCAGGAACATCGACAGGAATAGTCCGACACCTTTTATCAGGTAAGCTAACATACCAACGGTTATTACTATATTTGCCACTGCAAAAACAATCCGGGCAAACTGACCGCCCCAGCCGGAACCGAACCGGTATTCCATCCACTCGGCGCCGGTCATGCATTTGGAACGGTAGTGATATTTTCCAGTCCAGACAAGCATAAATGACAGTAACAGACAGGCGCCACCGCGAAATTCGATGAACAGACCTCGAGGACCAAGCATGAATATAAATGATACGATCAACATCGTGCCGGCAATATCCAGATAAGACGCCATGCCTGAAACGCCCAGCGCCCACCATGGTAATGTGTTTCCACCTAAAAAATAATCCTGAATACTATTTGAAGCTTTCTTTTGTAAATAGAGTCCCAGCGCAATCAACACCGCAAGATACACAACAATAACAGAGTAATCAACAGAATTCAGTAAATTCACAATGTTATCCTTTTTAATAAGGGTCAATGACTATGATCCGCAAGTTACTTTAACCATTCTGTTCATATATATCAATTTTTAATACAGCGCACTGAAAAACCAGCAATCTTGTTGAAGCAGTCAATATATACTTTCATATCACCACGACTCAGATGACGCTTCCACGCACTGTTTTTGCTGCAGTGTGTCGATGACCAGAAAGTAGCGTAATGTCTGATATTAAAAAACATCCCCTCGGTATCACGGTGTCCACCTGGTAGCGCAGAAAATCCATGTTCATTTGTCGCTCCGGTATTTGGGCTTTTCCAATGCTCGGTTCCTGTCTCTTTCATGGGACCACCAGCCACGTCCCTTCCTCCATAATAATCGACCAGGGTTTGCCACTCATCATTTGTTGCTACATGCCAGCCTTCGGGAGCCAACTGGCGACTGTCATGTACAGCGTACCAGTTATAAAGCTTGCCATACTTATCACCATTCTCCGGATCGTT
>WJJN01000468.1 GCA_014729735.1 Candidatus Zhuqueibacterota bacterium | reverse complement strand
CGGCATTTCGGATACTATCCGCCCGTGGCTGAAGGATCAAGCCAAAGCGCTCGCCCGCAAAGCAACGGTCAAATCCATTGTTTTGCTGAAAAACGAAAACAATCTGCTTCCGCTGAAAAAAGAAAAACTGAAATCCATTGCAGTGATCGGACCCAGCGCCGATCTGGTTGTGTCGGACTGGTATTCGGGCACGCCGCCGTACCGCGTTTCTGCACTGGACGGTATTCGAAATTCAGTCGGTGATGGTGTGGTAATCAAATATGCCAAAAGCAATAAAGCAGATTCCGCGGTCATTGCCGCGCAGCAGTCCGATGTCGCCATCGTCTGCATTGGTAACCATCCATTGAGCTATGGACTGGGATGGGGACAGAATCATGTCTATAGCGATGGCAGGGAAGCGATCGATCGGCAGGCAATTTCCCTGGAACAGGAAGATCTGGTAAAGCTGGTGAAGGCTGCGAATCCGAAAACCGTGCTGGCGCTGGTATCCAGTTTTCCGTACGCCATCAACTGGTCGAAGGAAAACGTGCCGGCGATTCTGCACATCACACAATCGAGTCAGGAGCTGGGGAATGGACTGGCGGATATTATTTTCGGAAAAGAGTCTCCTGCCGGACGACTGGTACAAACCTGGACAAAATCCATCGATGAGCTGATGCCAATACTGGAGTACGATATCCGAAAAGGACGCACATACATGTATGATGAGCACGAGCCGCTATACCCCTTCGGTTTCGGATTGACCTACACGACTTTTGAATACAAGGAAATGGAGGTTCAGAAAAAATCGATTAAGCAGGGAGATTTGGTTGAACTCAAAATACAGGTTGAAAATACGGGCGATTTCGACAGCGACGAAGTCGTGCAGATTTATGCCAGTTTCCCGGATTCAAAAGTAGAACGACCGAAAATTGAATTAAAAGGCTTTAAGCGCGTTCATATTCCAAAAGGCGAGATAAAAACAGTGGTAATTCCACTCGCTGCTGACGATTTGACTTACTGGGATGTAGATCAGCAGAAATTTGTCTTAGAACCTGGCGAAATCGAACTGATGGTTGGTGCATCTTCCTATGATGTCCGACTGCGGGATCGTCTCGCGATTGAATAATAAATCATACATCGAAGGCGTTTGGTGTGGATTTCATGAATCCACGCTTTAAAAAGCGTGGCAATTCAAATTAAACGATCTTAAATGGACTTTTTCAAAAGAGGTCACTAACACAATGCTTGAAAACCTGTTTGGCTTAAAAAATAAAACCGCACTAATCACAGGCTCCAGTCAGGGAATCGGGCTGACACTGACTCGCGGATTGGCGTGTGCCGGAGCGCATGTCATCCTCAACGGAAGAAATCATGAAAAATTAGATAAAGCCATCAATGCTCTAAAAGCCAATGGTTATAAAATTTCCGGTTGCCCGTTCGATGTCACTAACGAAAATGATGTATCAGAAGCCATTTCCCTGATCAACAAGGACATTGGGGACATCGATATTTTGATCAATAATGCGGGGACTACCATCCGGGCCCCGCTGGAATTTTATCCATTATCAGACTGGCGAAAAATTCTGGACACGAATCTCACCAGTGCATTTCTGGTATCACGGGCTGTGGTGAAATCCATGATTAAAAACAAAGCCGGCAAAATCATCAACATCTGCTCGATTCAGAGCGATTTAGGACGCCCGACGATTGCTGCGTATGCGGCTTCCAAAGGCGGCTTGAAAATGCTGACCAAAAACATGGCAACCGAATGGGGCAAGCATAATATTCAGGTAAACGGACTGGCGCCCGGTTATTTTGAAACCGAGCTGACCAAACCGCTCATCGAGGACGAAGAGTTCAACGCGTGGCTCTGCAACCGCACTCCCGCCGGTCGCTGGGGTGATCCGGAAGAACTGGTGGGAGCGGCTGTGTTTCTGGCATCCAAAGCCTCGGACTATGTAAACGGACATATTTTATTTGTGGATGGCGGACTGATGGCGTGTGTATAAATAACCGCACTTGACAATTATCGAATATTTTCGTACTTTGTGAATGATTTAAATTTCCTCTTTTACTTTCTTAAAAAGCTCTCTTTTTTTTGATGATAAATAAAAGGAGAATCCACATCATGTCTGATAAAATAAAAATCTTCCTGGCGTCATCCTCGGAACTGAAAGGGGATCGCGATGAATTTGAAAAATTTATTGGTCGCAAAAATAAAATTCTGAATAATCAGGATGTATTCATAGAACTGGTAATCTGGGAAGATTTTATTGACCATGTTTCCGAAACACGGCTGCAGGATGAATATAACAAACAAGTGCAAGCCTGCGATATTTTCGTCATGCTTTTCTGGAGCAAAGTGGGTCCCTACACTTTAGAGGAATTTGAGACAGCGTATACACAGTTCAAACAAACCGGGAAACCACGCATCTATACATATCGAAAGTTTGTTCCGGTAATGCTGGAAGATTTTGACGGTATTCAAAGTTTACGGAATTTCCTGGACCAGTTGAAGAAATTGGAGCATTTCCCATCAAAATATAAAAATACCGATGATTTGATCAATCAATTTAACGGGCAATTGGAAAAACTGGATCTGCGGTTAAAGATCACTGAATCTGTTTCAACGGAAGAAATTGTCAGTAAATACTGGCAACAACTCGCAGATGATCCGGAATATAACAGCATGCCGGTGATTGGGAGTGACGAACGCCGCCAGTTAAATGACCTGTACGTCCGCCTGCAGATTACATCAGAAGGTATTAAAACGCGTGTCGAAGGAAAACTGCGCGAGAAACTGACGGATAAAACATGTCCTGACGGCGACATCCCCCATGAACTTGCCCCGGATCAGGCGCTTAATCATTTCCAGCGCATGGTGATTTTAGGTTCTCCGGGTATCGGTAAAACAACGATGTTTCGCTATATTGCCTGCACCGTGTCGTTGTTGGGACTCGGTCTCGCCCGCCCCGATGAATTCAAATTAAATACAAATAAAAAGCTAATTCCATTATACCTGCCGTTGCCCTATTTAGATGAATTCGAGGGGAATCTCATCGATTGTCTGAAATACTATCTCGATGTTCGAATGGGGTGCAAAGAATTGATCTCGAACCTGGATGCGCTGTTGTGCGACAGTCGCTGTCTGCTGCTGCTCGATGGATTGGATGAAGTAACCTCAGACCGGCTCAGAGATGTAAAAATAAAAATTCAGGGAGTATTGAATAATCCGAACTGGCGTGAAAATTATATCATGATCAGTTGTCGGGAAGCCAGTTGGGAAAAAAACGATCCGTCCTTTGTCGTGCCCGCTGTATTGCAGGTGAAGGACATGGATGAAAAAGCAATTGGCGCGTATTTACGTAAATGGTTTGGCGTGGAAAATAGCAGCGAGGCTGTCAAATTAAAAAATACGATTTGCAGCAATCCCGGACTGAGTAAGCTGGCAACAAATCCGTTTCTGTTGTCATTGATTGCCTGGTTATCACAGGATGACGTCCTGCCTGAACGACGGGTGGATTTGTACGGCAAGTGCACCGAAGCGCTCTTGCGGGAAACGCACAAATCAGAAACAGAGCGGCATAAAAGCGAGTTTGGTCCTGATCATGATCGCTTAAAAGAGAGGGTGCTGATCGATGTGGCGTTTGTCATGATGCAGAAAAATATACGCGAGATCAGCCGGAATGAATTATGGGAATTGATTCATAAATCGCTTGGTTCTGATAAAACCACAGATATACAACCCGGAAAATTAATCGATGAAATTCATACCGGCAGCTCTGTCTGGCGGGAAATTAGCAAAGAGCGGGTGTATATGTTCCAGCACAACACCTTTCGTGAATATTATGCCGCGAAAAAGCTGGCGCAGCGAATTGACGAATTGTTAGCTGCGTGGTCCAACGAATCCGCCAACCAGTCATTTGCTGTCTATGTTAAAAATGTAAGCCATCAAAAATCCTTTAATCCGTTCCAGTGGATCGATGACCCGCTCTGGAATGAAGTGTATCGCCTGACCGTTGCTCTTCTAAATAAGCCCACACCGGTGCTGGAATTTCTGTTCAGTGTAAATCCCACGCTTGCCGCACGCTGTTATTTGGATGCCAATCCCGAAAAAGTCAATCATGATGTTATCAAGCGATGCTGGACCCAGGATATCCAGCAAAGTGAACGGGTTGAAATTGTAAAAGGCATTCAAACAGCGCTGAAAGACCCGCACGAGGTGGTCGATTTTATCGATGCTGTGTTTCGTACCGTGGAGACAGATACGGAAGTGCTTTATCATTGCGATGTTGTGCTTGCCAGAGTTGATACAGCAGAAGCCACCCGCGTGCGCAACACCATGTTTGATCACTGGCACGAAGACCGCACGTTTAACCCGGCGGATTTTGAGAATGATGACTATTGGAAATTTGCAGACATTGACGCCGGTGAATTTCAAATGGGAAGTAACGAATATGACGATGAAAAACCGATTCACCCGGTCAAATTATCCGCGTTCCGGTTGGGGTCTTATGCAGTAACTGTGGAGCAATATCACCGCTTCGATCCCGGGCACAGAAAAAATCGTCTTGATGATGAATTTGGTGAAAATGAACGGCAACCAGTTGTTCGGGTATCCTGGTATGACGCGTATATTTTTTGCAAATGGGCTGGCTGCCGCTTACCCACGGAGGCAGAATGGGAATATGCCTGTCGCACAGGCAGCACCACTCCATTTAATACCGGCGATAGCCTGACCACGGAGCAGGCGAATTATGATGGTAATCATCCGTATAAGAATTATCCAAAAGGAAAGTATCTGGAGAAAACAACAGCGGGCGGCAGTTATCCGCCCAATGAATGGGGATTGTTTGATATGCACGGCAATGTATGGGAATGGTGCCAGGATTGGTATGGTGAAACGTACTATGACGAATGCAAAAAGCAGGGAGTTGTGGAAAATCCTCAAGGACCAGAGACAGGCTCCTCCCGGTTGTTGCGAGGCGGT
>WJJN01000467.1 GCA_014729735.1 Candidatus Zhuqueibacterota bacterium | reverse complement strand
TTTCGATTCATTCGAAGGCAATACTGTCTCTCTCGGTGGCAGGTTGATGGCAATCCGGGGGCATGGAAAAGCAGCGTTCGCACATCTGGTGGATTCCAGTGGCAGGATTCAGTTTTACATCCGCCAGGACAAAGTGGGAGAGGAGAAATTTAAGATTTTCAAGCTGCTGGATATCGGGGATGTAATCGGGATCAGTGGCGAAGTCTTTAAAACGCGCACCGGAGAAATCACAGTGCTCGTGCAAAATCTGGAACTGCTGGCAAAAACCTTGCGTCCGCTGCCCATTGTGAAAGAAAAAGTCGAAGATGGAAAAACGGTGCGTTACGATGAATTCGCAGACAGGGAATTGCGCTATCGCCAACGCTATGTGGATTTGATAGTAAATTCAGGTGTGAAGGAGGTATTCGTCAAACGCACGCAGATCATTCAATCATTGCGCACATTCATGAACAACAGGGGCTATCTGGAAGTTGAAACCCCGATCCTGCAGCCAATCTATGGCGGCGCGGCTGCCAGACCGTTTGTGACGCACCATAATACGCTGGATATGGATCTTTATCTGCGCATTGCAGATGAATTATATTTGAAGCGGCTGATCGTCGGGGGATTCGACGGTGTTTATGAATTTGGTAAGGATTTCCGTAATGAGGGAATCGACCGCTTTCACAATCCCGAGTTCACAATGCTCGAACTGTATGTCGCATATCATGACTATCAGTTCATGATGGAGCTCGTTGAAAAAATGATCAGTAATACCGTAAAAGAAGTAGTGGGCGAATATAAAGTCACATACCAGGGAAAAGAGATCGATTTCACGGCGCCCTGGCAGCGTTATAAAATGTTTGACCTTCTGAAGCAATACACCGGTCATGATCTGTTCGGGAAAAATCTGGAAGAGCTGAAGAAAATCGCCAGGGAAGTGCATGTTGAAGTAGAGGAGGGTGCCAGTGTCGGCAAGGTCATCGACGAGATATTCAGTGAAAAGGTGGAGCCGGAACTGGTTCAACCCTGTTTTGTGACCGATTATCCTATTGAATTGTCACCGCTGGCAAAGAAGCATAAGACTCAACCCGGAGTCGTCGAACGATTTGAAGGCTACATCGCCGGCAAAGAATTTTGCAATGCTTTTTCCGAGCTGAACGACCCGATCGATCAAAGAGAACGCTTTGAGCAGCAACTGGAATTCAAAAAAGCAGGTGATGAGGAAGCGCATGTAATGGACGACGACTACATCCGGGCGCTAGAGTTCGGGATGCCGCCAACGGCAGGACTGGGAGTTGGTATAGACCGGCTTGTTATGATTTTAACAGATGCACCCACAATTCGCGATGTTATTTTCTTTCCGCATATGAGGCCAGAATAATGTCATACGAATTTTTTATTGCCAAACGCTATTTCCGATCAAAACGGCGCACAGGATTTATTTCACTCATCAATTATTTTTCGATTGCTGGTGTGATGGTTGGCGTCGCCGCATTAATTATCGTACTTTCGGTGATGAATGGCTTTGAGAATGAGGTCCGCTCGCGCATCATCGGTTTTGATGCCCACATTCGCTTTCGTGGTTTGCTATATCGATCCATTGAAAACTATACAGATATCATGGACAGTATCAAGCAGATGGATCATGTGGAAGTCGTATCACCTTACATTTTTAATAAAGCGTTTATCAGTCACAAAAATTACCAGGACGGCATACTGATTAAGGGCGTGGATGAGAGCACCGTGACCGAGGTCTCCGATCTCGCCAAGAACATCATTTACGGCGAGCTGAATCTTGGCGATGTTTTAGTGGAAGGCGAGCCCACTCTTCCCGGGATCGTTCTCGGTAAAAGTCTGGCGCTTAAACTGGATGTCGGACTGTTCGATAAAGTATATGCGCTTAGTCTTTCCGGGATCAAAGCAACTCCCGGTTTGGGCATGAATCCATACGTGAAACCGTTCCGGGTGACCGGTTATTTTGAAACCGGGCTGCACGATTTCGACGATGCGTTTGCTTATATCTCCCTTGAATCAGCACAGAAACTCTTCAAAATGGGCAACACAGTTACTGGTTGCGAGATTAAATTAGATGATCTCGATCATGCGAATGCAGTTAAACAGCAGATCGAAAATGAGTGGGGTTACAAATATGTCGCGGAGACCTGGTTCGAGCGCAACCGGAATTTATTTTCCTGGATGCAGATTGAAAAATGGGCGGCATTCATCGTGTTAAGTTTGATTATCATGGTGGCAGCGTTCAATATAATCAGTACTTTGATCATGGTGGTTATGGAGAAGAAAAAAGACATCGGTATTCTGAAATCCATGGGTGCAACGTCAAAAGGCATCATGCGCATTTTCGTATATCAGGGAATTATTTCGGGGGTCATCGGAGCGGTTTTCGGAAGTATCATCGGATATGTGCTATGCTGGTCGCAATTAGAATATCGCTGGTTTTCGTTGCCATCGGATATTTATTTCATCAGCTCGCTGCCTGTAGAAATGAAAGTGCTCGATTTTGTCATGATCATGGGGGCAGCGATATTTCTGTGTTTTCTGGCAACGATATTCCCGGCTAAAAAAGCAGCGCAATTAGATCCTGTTGAGGCTATGAGATATGAATAAAATAAATAACTCGAATCGGCTGTTAGTCGTTCAGGACCTTCATAAAAGCTACCATCTGGAAAAATCTGAAATTAGGGTATTAAAAGGGGTCACGATGGAAGTTCTGGAAGGAGAGATCGTGGCGATTGTGGGACCATCCGGCGTTGGCAAAAGCACGCTGCTGCATATCGTGGGAGCATTGGATCGTCCCACAAGCGGACAAGTGTTCATAAATGATGTCAATATATTTACATACAATGATGTCGATCTGGCACGCTTCCGAAATCAATCCATAGGATTCGTGTTTCAGTTCCATCATTTGTTGCCGGAGTTTTCTGCTCTTGAAAATGTAATGATGCCGGCATTGATTTCCGGGAACGAGGACGGTAACATCAGACAGCACGCTATGCACCTTTTGAATGAGGTGGGATTGGCGCACCGGGCGCGTCATCGACCGGGAGAATTATCCGGCGGGGAACAGCAGAGGCTGGCAGTCGCCCGTTCATTGATAAATTCTCCCATGCTAATTCTAGCGGATGAGCCATCCGGTAACTTGGATAAGGCTTCGAGCCAGAGCCTGCATCGGCTGTTCTGGGATTTGAATAACAGAATCAATCAAACCATTATTATTGTGACTCATAATATCGATCTCGCACAGCGGGCAGATCGTATCGTCGAATTATCAGACGGACGAATAAAACCGGAGCATTGAGAGGATCCCGTTCATGATATGCGAAATCTGTCATATACGTGAAGCATCGACCCGATTTACGCAACTCGTCAATCTGGAGAAAAAGGAAATTGCTGTTTGCAAAATATGTGCTGAAAAAAAAGGAATTTCAAATCCATTGGCAGGCTTAAATGACGTGTTTGAAAACCTTGCATATTATAAGCATTCATATGATGACTCCGAAGCGGAACGGGAAAAAGAGGCGGATAATACTATTTGCAAGGCGTGTAATACTGCATGGAAAGATTTCAAAGATAACGGATTACTCGGCTGCAGTAGCTGCTATATTGCTTTCAAAGAAAATTTAAAGCATATGTTACGAAGAATCCACGGTAGCGAAAAACATATTGGTAATCGTCCTGCCAAAATGCGTGATATGAAACAGGCAGATGATTTAAATGAATTAAAGATTGAGCAAAGAAAAGCAATTGAGAGACAAGAGTTCGAGCATGCAGCAAAGTTACGGGATAAAATACGGGACATCGAAGCCAATTTAAACCGATCAAGCTAAGGTGCGAATCGCTTGAGTACTGAAAATAAAAAATCTTCATTCGATAAAAATTCTGCCGATAATATACATACTAAACATGTCAATAAGCTAACAGGTCAATTTGCAGGATGGCTGGACGGATCCGGCAGGAA
>WJJN01000466.1 GCA_014729735.1 Candidatus Zhuqueibacterota bacterium | reverse complement strand
GTGGGAAAATTTTACAAACACGATTCGCCATACACGTATTTCACATCTTCTGAATTGCACCTTGGCGAGATCAGCCTGGAATGCTCGCGACCCGGTGCTTCGGCAACTGCACTATGGGCAACGCAGAAACTTTTACCCCTGGTTCGAGGAGGAACGTTTGCAAAGGATTTGTCAAGATGCCGTGAAGCTGCTCTTTTCCTTTATGAGAAAATTGGAGCGGATCAACAATTGCGGACGCTCTTTCCACCGGAACTGGACATTTTAGTGTGGGCGGCAAACGGGAATAGCGCCAGCGAGATTTCCCGGAAATCGAAGCAGATTTTCAACGATGCTGCTAAAATGAATTTGCATCTGGCAACGTTTTCCTATCCCGCATCTTCATTACAAAAACTCTGGCGAGATGTCAATTTCGATCAGGAAGATGTTGTCTGTCTGCGTTCATGCTTGATGAAGCCCGAGCATTTGGACTGGGCAGGGAAAATTTGGGAGATAATTTCAGATGTGATACGGGATATTTAATTTGAGATACGATCTGGAGACAGTGGGCGACCATCCCCCTGGAGCTGTATCAAACTCTGATTTTTTTGTGAAATGCCATTCCGGGATTGTCCCGGAGTCTCCTAATTATTAAAAAGTTAGGAGATTCCTGAATTCGCAGGAATGACACCATAAAATGACTTTTGATACAGGCACGTCCCCGGTATGTCATGCAAGTACAGGACAATTTGCGAAGGTAATAAAAATTAGTTTTGACTATTCTCTATTCGCTTTTTAAGTATGTCCTGACTTACATATCTGCTTTCATTTTTGATACATCAAGATCGAACCAAAATGTAGATCCTTCACCGGGTTTGCTTTTTATATGAATATTTTTGCCATGCCCTTCGATAATGTGCTTCACGATTGCCAGCCCCAGTCCGGTGCCGCCCATTGCACGGGAGCGCGCTTTATCCACCCTGTAGAAGCGCTGGAAAATGCGGTCGTGATATTTCTTGTCAATGCCGATACCGTTGTCGCTGATCATAATTCGCAGTCTTGTTTTATGCACCGGCTTTACGCAAATTGAAACGGTTCCGTTTGCCGGTGTGTATTTAATCGCATTATCAATTAAATTATTGAAAACCGTGCGAATACCTTCTGCATCTGCCTTGACCGATGAATCCGTTGGAAGCTCGGTTGTGATCTCGATATTCTTCTGTTTCGCTTTCTCTCTGAGTTCCTCGAGTGCTTCTTCCAGTATTGTGTTCAGCGATATTTCATTCATCACCAGCGGCTGTTCCCTTTCCAGTTCGGATAGTTTCAGCAAATCGGATACAAGAAATTCCAGCCGTTGTCCCTGTTCCCGGATTTTGCGGATGAATTTCAGCCGGGCGTTCGGTAAGTCGATTGCTCCTTCCAACAGCGTTTCTGCATAACCAATGATCGCGGTGAGTGGCGTCTTCAATTCGTGTGAAGCATTCGCGACGAAATCGCGGCGAATTGCCTCCAGTGTTTTTAATTCTGTGATGTTCTGCAACTGGATCAACGCTCCGCTTTTACTTTGTTCAACAAGATAAAAGGGCGTCACAATGTAGCGCAGGTATTTTTTGCCAAAATAAGTTGGATAGATCAATTCATCGGATTTTTTATTGCCGGTTTTCAGCGTTTCATCGATGGACGTTATCAGTTGTTTTGTCTCCAGAATTTTACGGATTTCATCGCTGTTGATATTATTCGTATGAAAACCTAAAATTTGATAGATTTCCGGATTGATATGAATGATATTTTTTTCATCATCAATGGCAATAATACCGATATCTAAATTTGTGAAAATATGTTCCAGCTTTGCCCGCTCGCCGGATATTTGGGTGATCTGCAATTTCAAGCGATCTGTTAATTGATTCAGGATTCGAGCAAGAGTTCCCACTTCATCTTTCCGGTGTTCTTGAAATGTACGCTCTAAATCCCCGGCGGAAATTCGTTTTGCCGTGCGCACGATCCGCAATATCGGAAAAGTAACCACCGTGCCTGAAAGCAGTGCCACCCAGAACAACAGAATCAATCCCACCAAATTTGCCGCAATGATCAATGTGATGATCGTATTCATCGATTCGTTGAAATTCTCTGCGTAATATGCCAGCCGTAAAAAACCGATCATTTTACCCCTGTAATGAATGGGATAGGCGGTATAAAACAGCTTCAGATTAACTGTGTCGCTGCGGCGGTAACTTTGACCCCACCCGCGCCTGGTTGCTCCCTTTACCTCGGGACGATTGATGTGATTATCCATTTCCGAAACTTCGTCAGGTCTCACATCGGAGTCGGCGATGACCCTGCCCGATGAATCGATGAGCGTGACGCGGGAATCCAGAATTTCCTGAATTTGATAGGTAAATTCCATCATCGCAGAAAAATTATCGGTCGCCGAATATAAATTACGCTGTTCGAACAGTTCTACTGCCAGTTGGGTTTTCATTTGCATTTCATGGAATGTCTGACGGAACAGATAGTGCCGGATGCTGAAGAACAATACAATATCGAAAATGAGGAATCCGATGGTAGATGCAAATAAGACGACTGCGACAAAATTCCATTTGTACTTCCTGAACATCACGCCTCCGTTTTGATGCGGTAGCCGAATCCTTTTACGGTTTCCACCAGTTCCGCCCATTTATCCAGCTTTTTCCGCAGTCGGCGGATGTGAACATCGACTGTGCGCGATTCGCCGTAGTAATCGTATCCCCACACCTGGTCCAGCAACTGGTCGCGGGAAAGCACCCTGCCGTTTGCGAGGATCAGCGCTTTCAGCAGCAAAAATTCCTTGGGCGTTAAGTCGAGCACCTGATTGCCGGCAGTCACTTCGTGCCGGGAAAAATTAACGCTTAGATCGTTGAACCGGTAGACCTGATCTTCATCCCGGTGATGGCGGCGAAGAAGCGCTTTCACTCGGGCAATCACCTCCCTGGGACGGAACGGTTTGGTTACGTAATCATCCGCGCCCAGCTCCAGACCCTGTAAAATATCCATTTCTTCGGAGCGCGCGGTGATCATCAGAATCGGCAAGGTGTGTGTGCGTTCGTCTTTGCGCACCTTGCGTGCGATATCCAGTCCGTTCATTCCGGGAAGCATTAAATCCAGCAGCACAAGATTGGGCGGGTTTTCCAGGATCGCATCCAGGGCGACTTTGCCATCGTTGTGGATATTCACATCATAGCCTTCCTGTTCCAGATTATATTGCAATATTTCACAAATATCCGGATCGTCTTCCACGATCATGATTCGAGCTGTCATTTAATAATCTCACTTTTTATTCATTTCTAATTTTTGGTAATTTCTCATTCTTATGTTACAATGATATTACATTCTTAACATTAAATCGCGGTGGATACGAATAAATATAACGAATTCAATCTGCTATGGCAAGATTAAATTTCAATTATTGAATAAATGCTTGACATTTCCGAACATTCGTTGTAATTTATTCTGAAAAATTACTATTCATTTATTTTATTCGGAGGGATACATGAAGCGTATTTTGGTTATTCTTGGTATGTTCACTCTGCTGATTAGCTGCTCCACAGAAAAAAACAATTTACAGCCATTCACTATTAACGGGAATATTGAAGGTGCGCCAGATGGAATGGTGTACATGCAGGTTTATGCTCCGGGATATAAAGCAATCGTTATTGATTCTGCAAAAATTAAAGACGGCGTTTTTGAATTTACGGGTAAGATCAATAAGCCGAAATATTATTATTTGAGAATCAATGACAAACAGCGGGCAGTCAACTTTTTTGTTGAACCGGGCTCACTCACTGTCGAAGGAAGCTGGGACGATTTGAAGAATATAAAGGTGACTGGTTCGAAGACACAGGATGAATTTGATGCATTTTATACAGAGCTGGAAAATCGGCGTAAGGAAATGCGTGAACAGGGTGTCGAGGAAGAAGAGCTTTATGAGAAACGAGCGGAAATGATTCGCAAATACGTCGCCGAACATCCTGCCTCTGTCATCTCAGCGCATTTAACATATTGGAATCTGGTGCATGAGGTGGATTTAGCCGAGCTCAAAACCATTGTAAGTGAGCTCGATGAATCCCTGAATTCGACATTTTATCTGCAACAGTTAAAAGAACGCATCAAGACGCTGGAGCAGACTGCGGTGGGTCAGCCGGCTCTCGATTTCACCATGGAAAACACGGAAGGCGAGCCGGTGTCGCTGTCCTCGTTCGAAGGTGATTATCTGTTCGTCGATTTCTGGGCATCGTGGTGCATGCCATGCCGCCGCGAAAATCCCAATGTCGTGAAAATGTACCGCAAATATCATTCAGAGGGATTCGATATTTTGGGCGTCTCTTTTGATAGCAATCGCGACAATTGGCTCAAAGCTATTGAAGAAGATTCGCTGACCTGGACCCATGTCTCTGATTTGCAGGGCTGGCAGAACGCAGCCGGCAGATTATACGATATTCGCTCCATTCCGAGCTCGCTGCTGATCGATCCAGAAGGCATAATCATTGCAAAAAACCTGCGCGGGGAAGATTTGCGAAACAAGCTTGCGGACATTTTTGAAAAGTAATTTTTCCGATGATATTTTCAGTAAATTATTTGAATTAAACAAGGGGGTTGTATCAAAAGTCAATTGTCATGTCATTCCGGCTGGAGCAAATCGGAATGCCGGAATCTCGTAAGTTATATTTAATCAGGAGATTCCGGGACAAGCCCGGAATGACACTAAATGAGAAAATAATACTTTTGATACAACTCCTTGCAAGTAGAAAGATAAAATTTTATAACCGCTTCAGCGGTTTAAAGAATCAATACTGTAAAATTAATACGATATAAATGGACACTGACACTCAGATTCAAATGGTTCGACCGCACTTGAACGACATTCCCGAATATCATGTGCCGGAAGGATATTCCATGCGCTGGTACCAGCCCGGCGACGAGCAGTCGTGGTTCGAAATTCAGCGTGTGGC
>WJJN01000465.1 GCA_014729735.1 Candidatus Zhuqueibacterota bacterium | reverse complement strand
TGCGAGCAAAGTGCCGCCCTGACCAACCCAGGTTTTTATTTTTTTTATTTCACTCTTGTTGAGAATAGAACGATATCTTTCCAATCCGCCCCAGGTAGAAGGAAGCACAAGCACATTGTATTTTCGCAAATCTGCCCGCTGAAAATTTGCATGATTCAGAATCGTGTGTTTCACCCCTAATTCTTTATCCAGCAAAAACCACAGCGAACCAAAGCTATTTGTGCTGATTCCTTCTCCCGCCAGAATTGCAATTTTTGGCATTTCGAGCAATCTGAATTTCCGCGCCCCCAGATCGGGTCCCTTGGTGCTAAGTGCCGTATTTAAACCGTGAATGGCTACTCCGCTTTCAGCAGTAAATTTCATCAGATCGTCCGACAACGAAGATGGATTTTCATGTTTGCGCAGCAGCAAACTACCGCGATTAAATTTCCGTCCTTCGATTTCGAAAGGCTCTTCTGCACAACGAACAGTATATCCGGCATTGAACAGCTTCAATAAAACATCGTAAACGCGGTCATCCGAATTGTTGATAGCAAATCCATAGGCAGCATCTGAATTTGTGAGCGTTCCTGTTATGGCAGGGATTTCCTCCAGCGGCTGGCTGCTGACCTCGGGAATTCTACTGCTTTCATACATCGCTACATTGTAAGCCAATGGCAGCGACCAGGCGCTGACTTCGTACATCCGGGTTCCTTTTCCCTTTTCCAGATATTCCCGTTCGGTCTTAAGAAAATCCGTACGCATACGGGTATCGAAATCAATGATCGCCTGCGCCAGTCTTCCCGCAGGCTGCGCCAGATTAATGATATAGGCGCCTGCACGAATCGTTTTGGATGAATGCGATTCACCCTGAAAATCTGTGACCTTTTTCAAGGTAAAATCCTCTTTGGCAACGCGAACATCAATTTCCTGTTGTTGCAGGATACTGGCAAGTTGGCGCGCCCGGCTCGGATTATCGGAGGGATCGATTATGTATGCTTTTACAGCACTATTTTTTGCTCTCAAGGCTTCTTTTTTGAAAGAATGGAAATCTCGCAATATCGCCTTTCGATTATTCACCGCGGTTTGAACATTTGCCAGCGAGCTCGTAAATTGATGATGGACCGCTTCCTGAAATCCCAGAAACGAACCATCCGGTCGTTTCACTTTGGCTCCTGATGTTCTGGCTTGTTCATACAAGATAGCAATCGCTCCGTGGTAATAGGGCCAACTGCTGCCATAGCCGGGATACCATTCCTCCAGCCACTCTCGTGTATAGTAACTCCAGCCATAGTGGTCAAATGCTTCTGCCTGATCTTTTGCAAAGGTTTGCCACCATTTTTTGATATTTTTATGAACATACGGATTGATCGGCTCCCGGGGTGGATTGAACAGATAAGTATCGTAAGAACCCATTTCATGGGCATCAACCACAAGCTGGGGATTCCATTCGGTGATCGCCCGAACTCGTGCTCTGGTTTCCGGTTGCGTGAGCAAAAACCAGTCACGATTGAGATCGAACAAATAGTGATTTGTACGCCCACCGGGCCACACTCCCTGGTGATACATGCTCTGTACATCGGATGTCGGCACATCGCCGCCCCATTGCTGCAATTGCGACAATGTTCTCGCCCGACCATCAGGATTTTCATTGGGATCGATGCCGATTATCGCCTGTTCACGGATTTTCACAGTTGCTGCATCGCTACCGGCGACAAGCTGATAAGCAAATTGTAGCGACGCATCTGCTCCGGATAGCTCGTTGCCGTGGATCGAGTACATCATCCAGGCGACGATCGGTGTTGATTCGATCAGGGCATTCAGCTCTGCATCCGAATCTATCATTTGCGGATCAGCGAGTTTGGCGTTATTTTGTTTATGTTGATCCAGCTTTAACATATTTTCTTCGGAACTTACAATCAGGTAGTGGAGCGAGCGTCCTTCGTGTGTTGCACCTGACTCAAACAGTCTTGCACGTTCCGATGATTCCGCCAGTGCTTTGAAATAAGCGACGATCTGATCGTTCGTCGTCGGCTGCGCCCCGGCTTCAAAACCGAGAATTTCTTTTGGAGTAGGAATGCCTTCTTCATACATTCCGTTCGGATAAAATTGATATCCATCTGTTTCAGCAATTGCAATCGTCGCAACTAAGAATAAAAGAGCTAACAAGAATATGTTCTTGTTCATAGCCATCATTGCATTTCCTCCTTCTGCAAATAGAAATTATCTCTTAAAAAGAAATTCCCCCATGAAGCGGTCGGAATAACGGTTATCTAACGAACGCACGTAATATAAACGAATTACCAGCCGCGGTGATTTGCGGATTTGATAGCGGCTGGTCAGAATCGATCTTGCCCGGTCATAACTAAACGCAAAATAACCGAAGTCTGTCCGAAATAAGGGAGTAAACAATTGATATTGATTATAACGGGTATAATTAAAACCAAATTTACGACTGAACCATAACGTATAGCTGTCACTTTGATATCGATCCCTCACGTGATGTGAATAGTAAAAACGATATTTGGGGATACTAAATCCATATCCCCGCATGTTATATCCATAATAATAATTCAGCCGGAGAAACCGAAATGATTTATTCATGTACAATTTTTCGAGTTTCCAGCGCAGAAATTTGATCCGGTTTCGGGCAAGCTGTCTGTTTGTGAGTACGGAAAGATAATTCACTGCACCACCTGCTATTCCGGCACCGATCATCATTGTCTGCTTCTCTTTTGAAAAGTCCTGAATGATATCATATAATTCATCAATAGATTCGTAACCGCGCACCGAGCGACGGTCAACAAAACGAAATAATCTTCGCAAATCGTAAGTAAATCTGTAGATATCCTTGAAATACGGATTCATCGGCTGATATTCATGCGTACTGCTGTAACCGAAATCATATTGAGATATCAGGCTGTCCAGTTGAGAAAGTTGCTTCCCTGAACGAGCGCTGTCCGGTGGAGGCGCGTTTGTTTTTCTGGAATTATCCGTATCTTCCCCCGCGTATGAAAACTCCAGCCCATCTGTTGCCAAAAAAGCAATGAAAAAAAATAATAAATGTATTTTGAATACTGTCAATAAAGCTCTCATAGTGAAAAAATCGTCGTGTATATCATTTGTTGTCCATTATGTAACATATCACTTTTTAGATGAAATTTCAATCATCTTTTTTCGAGCTAAATTATCATAGTATTCCTAAGTTCAGATTCATTTTGCGGAGTGGAAGAAAGACCTATAATTTTCTCCAAATTTCTTCATCGTAAACGAGCTCATCGCCATACATGCATTTGAAATAATTTAGGACCGTCGTGCCAGAATTTTAAATTACGTGTAGTATCAGATCCATTCTCATCTTTATACGAAAAGAATAATCTTGATTATTGAAAGATGTCCCACCAGCCAACCTAAAGCGCCAGTCTTGTTAGTAGAATTTTTCCCATTAGAATACCTGACAAATCAATCCTTTTAAATAGGTCGCCTCCGGGAAATTTAATGACGTGGGATGATCGTTAGCCTGTGTCAGCCATTCCACAATAATCGCTTCCCTGCGTGCATCGATTGCAGCATCGGCAACAATTTTTTGGAATAAATCCCGGGATACCAGTCCTGAAAGGGAGAACGTCATCAATAATCCTCCGGCTCGAAGTAGTTTAAGTGCGAGGAGATTGATATCTTTATAGCCACGGGTACCGCGATTTAATTGACTTTTTGAATCGACAAATTTAGGCGGATCCAGTATAATGAGATCGAATTCGCGGCGTGAGTCGCGATATCTTCGCAACTGTGTGAAAACATC
>WJJN01000464.1 GCA_014729735.1 Candidatus Zhuqueibacterota bacterium | reverse complement strand
CGGTGATCACCCGGCTGGCGCGGCGATAGGCATTTACCTTGAAAGGAATTTCACCCTGGATTTCCAGGATATCGGCAATCCGCCCGAACATGTCCGCTATTTTCTGATTTTGCATGGATTGTTAAATCATATTTTGTTAGGATTTAATATATAAACTCACGGCGACAAAATCAATGAAAATCTTAATTTTGTTTTTTATGGAGCTTTTATGGAGTGCATTGACAGTGTCAATGTGAGCGACGCAGCCGATATTCTCCACGTTGGAAAAGGAGAATGCCAGAGATAGACGCCGAGGCACAAACGACGCAAAGATACGCAATGATATATTTCTCTTACAGGACTTTTTTAGCCCTGAAAAGGCAACATCAGGCTTTCAAAAGGAAATCCGAATCTTTAAAATACTGTCGCCCACTATCGTGGACTTTTTGAGCACATATTCCCTCAATGGAGTTGTATCAAAACTCATTTTTTGGTGTTATTCCTGCGAATGCAGGAATCCCCCAACTTTTTAATAAATAGGAGATTCCGGGACAAGCCCGGAATGACATTTTACTAAAAAATCAGACTTATGATACATCTTCCAATTCACTAGTTCAGCCGCCGGCATTTCAGTCGGCTCAATCAAAATAATAGCTGCGAAGCAGCAAAACTCAGTTGCCTCCGGCGTGAGCCGGAGGAACAGAAATAATACCCAGCCTCATAGTAGCTGCGAAGCAGCGATAGTGACAGCCCGGCTCTCAACTGTTGAAACGGTCATCGCCTTCAGCGCATACTAAAAAAGGTCGGAAAACCGCTGAAGTGGTTGATTCTGTTTCTAATTCTACTGAAACACCACAATAAATTGTGATGCTTGTTCAACAACATGATCTTCAAAAAGACGGCTGCAATGCAGCGAGGTGTTCGCTGCACCCAATAACTTAATCGATACCCGGCTTTTCCTGTAAATGCATTTTCAAACTTAAAATACGATCTTCCAATGCCACAGAGCCGAATTTCTGCTGATAATCTTTAAAAACAAAACCATCTTCAGTTGCGCCAACTATTTTTAAATAAGGATCGAGATTTTCTTTTAGATTTAAAAATATATTCTTTGCTTTTTCGGCATCCGGATATGGAACAACGATTTGAGTGAGCCGATTGTCCCCGTCGCGATAATCCGCCACATATCCAAAAATCTCGCTCTGCAGTTGCAGGATGTCTCCTTCACCAAATGTATAAATCGGCTGCAAACCGAACGGTCCCCGAATGATTTGCTCTGAACCTGCAATCCGGTTTTCATCTGGCAAATATTTCCAGACATCCTGATCAACTTTCACTGGGATCGAATCGAGAATCGATTGCGCTAATTTCAACATTACCGGGATGAATTCTTCACTGCCATCAAAATTATTGATGAGAACATAGTATTTATTTTTCACGATGGAATACTGAAACGCATTTCCCGAATTCCGGGCATTAATCGATGGATTGGGTGTCTCTTTTCCGCTTTTTGCCAGGTAAATGCCCAGCGCCGCCAGCGGATTCTCCATGACATACACCTCCGCCGAAATTTCCGCTTCTCCCTTATCATAGCGCCGGATCAGCAATTCCTCGAAACCGAATTCGAGGAACAGCTCTGCCCCGCCATTGATATATCCGTATAAATTGCTTGCGGAATATGTCAATTCCCGGGCTTTTTTCCAACCGGCGACAAACCCATCTTGCGGGAAATTTATTTCAGCATGCAGGCTGGATGTCAGAAAGCCGGCAAGTATCATGCAAACAAAAAATGCTTTCTTCATCATTTCATCTTATTTATTTTTGATTTTTGTATCAAGAAGCGAAAATCCCCCTTTGAAGTGGGACGGTTTTGCCGCAGGCAAAACCCGGGGGATGTTAGAACAACTCCCTAACCCACCTTACTATGCTCAATCTTCTCAGGATCGGCAATCCCGAGTCCCAGCCGCTCGCCATAGCGCAAATACTCGGTGAAACGCGGATGCTCATTTACTTTCACTTCCATGGCTTTTCTTTTCTCAAGAAGGATATTGTGGCATGTCATATCCAGTGCAAACGGATCGGTCGCAAAGTAGATCGTTTTAAATGGATAGGTAAATTTTGCCACTGGCATAGGACCGCCGTCATATTGCGCCCGCAGTCCGTCTGTAATATTTAGAACAAGTTTGTCGCGGATAACCGGAAACGCCAGCACTTCGGTGCAGACATCGAAAAAAAGCGGTCGATGCAGGCGACCGGTATTACACACCGCACCATAGCCGAGGTTCTTCGTCGCCATGGAAATACCATTCCCCGTATTCTTGAACACCGGCACATTAATGATCTTCGTCAGCTTCTTTGTCAACAATTTGCCAAAATATGAATATTTATCATTGACAACGTGCTGGTTCAAATAGCCCTTTTCCTGCGGACCGTCGACATCTACCCAATAGTAGACGTCTTTATCAAAACTATCAAGGCTCACGTGATTTCCATCCGCATCCAGCCATTTGCTGTTATCCTCGCTTTCGCCGCTGGCAGCAGCTTCGTCCATTGTCTGCAAGCCTTCGATCTGCACGCCCGGAAATCGCTCGCTTGTGAATCCGGCATCGCTGAGCATGTAATCGAACCGGTCCCAGATAATAATATTTTCCCGTGGCATTCCAGCCTGCTCCAACCATGTAATGATCGAATCCACCAGCTCCAGCCGCGTACTGATGAGACCCGCGCCCACTGGATTGACTTTAATTCCCACGATGTCATCTTTCGTGAAAAACAGATCGAAACTCTCGTCAAGACTTTTATCCGTCAACTTTTCGATCCCGGTTTTGAACATGCCATCAACGACCTCGGGGATCGGCTTATTATCGATTAACGAGTCTTCATCGAAAATCTCGACGACTTTGCCCGGAAATCTCCCCGGTAGCGACCATTCGTTCTTCGGCACATTCAAAGCCTTCTTGATATTTGTGGCAGGTCGCCCGGCTTTTTTCTCTTCCTGTGCCCATAGTGCAGGATTTCCGAGCAGCAGCCCGGTTCCCACACCACAACCGAATTTCAGGAAATCCCGCCGGTTGACAGTGGACAGGCTTTTCAATGATTTATACCCATTTCCTCTCATGTTAATACCTCCAATCCAAAACAGTCAATTAATTATTTACTGGAATCTTCACCGATAATATGCAATTTCATCAGATTCGTGGTGCCTTTTATAAAAATTGGTGAACCCAACAAAATAACGATGATGTCTCCTTTTTCAACCAGATTTTTTGATAATAGAACTTCTTCTGTTTGCTCCACGATTTCATCCGTGTTTTGCAAAAATTCCGATTTCAATGGCATCACTCCCCAGCAGAGATTCAACTGGTGCTGCACGATTTCCGAGGGCGTGAACACGATGATATTTGTATTCGGTCGGTTTTTGGAAACCATCTTCGCCGTGAATCCTGAAGTTGTGAAAGCCACTATTGCCCTTGCATTCAATTGCTCTGCAGCCTCGCAGGCAGATCCGCTAATTGCATCGGCGATGGACAACGATTTATGCTCGAAATTCATTGGCAAATTCGGAAAATCAATGTGAGTTTTTTCGGCTTCCACGATGATACGAGCCATTGTGCGAACAGTTTCAGCCGGATATTTTCCGATGGATGTTTCCGCTGAAAGCATCACTGCATCGGTGCCGTCGAAGATCGCGTTCGCTACATCAGAGACTTCGGCGCGGGTGGGACGTGCATGCGCTTTCATCGATTCAAGCATCTGTGTCGCCGTGATTACGGGCTTTCCCAATCGCCGCGATTTTTGGATGATCTTCTTCTGCAGCGGCGGCACTTTTTCCAGCGGCAGCTCGACGCCTAAATCCCCGCGGGCAATCATGGTGCCATCCGAAACTTCGATAATATCATCCAGATACTGCACTGCTTCCGGTTTTTCGATTTTCGCGATGACCGAAATTTCTTTCTTTTTATCGGAAATGATCTTTTTGATTTCAGAAATATCTTCCGGTTTCCGAACAAATGACATCGCAACAACATCCACGTTCTGTTCGATCCCGAACAGCAAATCCTCGCGGTCTTTCTCCGTAAAAGAAGGCATGCTGACATTTACTCCCGGCAGATTGATCCCCTTGTGATCGGTCAGCGTCCCGCCTTCGATTATTTCGCAGCGCACCTTGCGCTCGCTCACAGACAGGACTTTCATCTGGATCATGCCGTCATCCAGCAGAATCCTGTCGCCGGGCTGCACATCTTCCGGCAGATTTTCATAGATAGTGGAAATCTCGTTCTCATCTCCCTGAATATTACGCGTCGAAATAAGAATCGAATGTCCTTTTTCCAACTGAACCGATCCGTTGCGAATTTTGCCCACCCTTAATTTAGGTCCCTGCAAATCTTGCAGAATCGTGATCGGTTTATTCAATCGCCGGGAAACATCGCGAATGGATTTGATCACTTTCAGATGGCTTTCATGCGTTCCGTGCGAAAAATTGAGTCGCGCCACCTCCATCCCGGCATCGATCAGCTTTTCGATCATTGCTTCCGATTCCGTCGCCGGTCCGATAGTACAAACGATTTTTGTCTTGCGCATGCTTTTATTCAT
>WJJN01000463.1 GCA_014729735.1 Candidatus Zhuqueibacterota bacterium | reverse complement strand
GTCGGATGTTATGTCTTCAATCTGTTCACGAAAGAGCCTGCAACTTCCGTATCTAAAATTTATCTTTTTGAAGCGATTGGCTCCGGGATCGCAAGTTTCCTGTTCAGCCTTTTTCTGATCCGTATTCTCGATAATTTCGTGCTGGTTACACTCATTTCCGGCACCAGCCTTGTCGCAGCATTCTCGATGCTGCTATCCACTCCATTTTCGTCTCGCTCTTCGAAGTTTATCTTCATTCCATTAATTGTAACGCTGGGTATTGTCGTCACATCAAACTCAAAAAGACTGGATGACTACTCTCTCAAGAGACAATGGCAGAATTACGAAATATTAGACGACGAAACTACGATTTACGGACACATCACAGTTGCCAAATTGCAAGAGAATATCAGCTTCTTCGAGAACGGATTCCTTATGTTCACTTACCCGGATCTGTTTTATGCCGAAGAAGCTGTTCATTTCGCATTACTTGAACACCCGGCTCCCGAATCGGTGCTGCTGATCGGTGGTGGCGTTGGCGGAAGCCTGGAACAGGTACTGACTCATCCGCAGGTACGGCGATTGGATTATGTTCAACTTGATCCCGAAATCATCAATCTTGCAATAAAGCACCTGCCTGAGAAGAAGAGCAGCGTGCTGAGTGACGAGCGATTTCATGTTCATTACACTGACGGACGAATTTTCGTCAAAAACACGACGCATAAATATGACGTCGTGATCATTAATCTCCCGGATCCGCATACTACGCTTATTAACCGTTTTTATACACTGGAATTTTTTCAAAGGGTAAAGAGGATTTTAAATACAGGTGGGATCGCAGCATTCAGCGTCACCTCTTCGGAGAATGTAATTGGCGATGAACTGGCGATTTTTCTCCGCAGCCTGCTCACTACATTGCAACAGGTATTCCCGGATGTCATTCTCATCCCCGGAGACACCAATCATTTCATAAGCTGCAAATCGCCCGATATTTTAACCACAAATCCGGAGATTCTGATTTCCCGTATGCAATCACGAAAATTAGAAACGATGTATGTCAGGGAATACTATATTCCTTTCCGCATGTCACCGGATCGAACCGAATACCTGCGCCAGCGGCTTTCGGAAATCCGGAACAGGGAATTGAACCGCGATTTCAAGCCAGTGGGCAATTTCTACCATTTGATCGTCTGGACTACCTATTTCAACCAAACTGCCAAAAATATTTTCTTGATTGCTGAAAGAATCGGTTTTAAAGGTATCATAATGCTTTCGGTGCTTCTTTTTCTGCCCTTTCTTTTGCTCTTAAAACATCGAATGAATACGAAAATGACATACGGCATCATCTCTTCGATAGCTGTTGTTGGTTTTTCCGAGATGGCGCTGGAGATCATTATTATTCACGCATTTCAGGCGATTTACGGCTATGTTTACTTCCAGCTTGCGCTTATCTTATCCAGTTTCATGATCGGATTGGCAGCCGGCAGTTTTTTCGGTATTCGTCATGCAAGAAAGTCAACTCATGTTTTCCCGACTTTCACAAGATTCCAATTCGCAATGACAGCATATCCCTTGTTCTTGCTCGCTATTCTGATCTTTCTCAAACATTTCATGTTTCATTTTATCATAATCCAAATCCTGTTCTTCGGATTAACGCTGTCAGCGGGTTTCATTGCCGGCTTTCAATATCCGCTCGCCAGCCATTTGTATTACCGTATGTATTCCATTAAGAACAAATCCGCTGGTAATATTTATGCGTTCGATCTCGCCGGTGCCTGTCTCGGCGCCATTATCACCAGTTCGCTCTTGATACCGATTTTGGGTATTAAAGTGTCTCTGGCAGCAATATGCCTTTTCAATTTAATGATCTGGCTCGGATTGAGGATGAGCGGAAAACAAGTCGAAAAACTAGATGTATAAATCAGATTTATAGAAACTGTGTTCCCGCAAATATTAAGCTGAAGAATCTCACAAATGGCAAATAAAGCATTGAAAAAATTGGGATATTCGCTGCGAAACTCAGCACGATCAGCCCCAGCAGTACATAATGACCGTATCCCATGTATTTTTCGTACCATGCCTCATATTGCGGTGGAAGCACGCCTGCAAGAATTTTGGAGCCGTCAAGAGGTGGAATTGGCAGTATATTGAAAAATGCAAGAATCAAATTGATGATGATACCATAACTCATCATAAATTTGATCATTTGTATGATAAGTGAATTTTCATATTGAAATATCGTGATGTTCATAATCCGGTACAAAAAGCCCAATGCAAAAGCCAGCAAGATATTCGATAAAGGACCTGCTAGCGACACCCATAACATATCCCGTTTCGGATTTCGAAAATACATCGGATTTACAGGAACCGGTTTTGCCCAGCCAATCCGGATGATAAAAACCATCAATGTACCCATGACATCGAGATGTTTTAACGGATTTAATGTCAGGCGTCCGTGATCTTTTGCTGTGGAATCACCTAATTTGTTCGCAATATATGCATGCGCGAATTCATGTATCGTCAGTGCGAGTAAGATCGGCGGTGCGATCAATAAGTAATATTCGAGATTCATTTTCTATCCTATCTTATAATCACAAATTTCTTCAGATCCTGGGAATAATTGCTCTCGAAAAGCATCAAATATACACCTCCCGGAAAATTCCGGAATTTATTTTGATCAATCGAATAAAGCAAATTTTGTCCGCTTGACTTCATGGGTTCTTTGAAGCTTTTCAGTTTATGCCCATTTTCATTAAAAATAGTGATGGTAAGCGGACTCGCTTTTTCCAGATTATAGTAAATATTGAAGATATTGTGCTCCAGCAGATTAAAAGGATTCGGACCAAAACTTACAATGCCGCTTTGCTGATTTTCCTTGATATCCAGTGATTCGTAATCAAATATCCGGATTTCTCCGTCGGCATTTTTCAGAACAATATTGGTTTTCCAGCGGAGATTATCCTCTAAAATGAGATTCACATTAAAATCGTCTGCGACTCTTTTGAACGAATCCGACCTGCTCCGACTGAGCTTAAATGTAATCGATTTTTGCAGATTTTCATTGATCTCATTATTGACCGGAAT
>WJJN01000462.1 GCA_014729735.1 Candidatus Zhuqueibacterota bacterium | reverse complement strand
GCATTCGAGAAGAAATGCCCGATTTCGAATTTCGCGGTTTCCGGGGCGTCGGAGCCGTGGACGATGTTCTGTTCCTTGCTGTCCGCGTATAATTTGCGGATCGTGCCTTCGTCTGCCTGCGCCGGGTCGGTGGCGCCGATGAACTTTCGAAAATCCTGGATCGCATTTTCCTTTTCCAGCACCATGGGCACGCAGGGACCGGAAGTCATGAATGACACCAGATCGTAAAAGAACGGGCGTTCTTTGTGCACTGCATAAAATTCACCTGCTGTTCGGGAGTTCAGTTTCACCATTTTCATTGCCACAATTTTAAAGCCTTCGGCTTCCATTCGCTTGATTACTTTTCCAATGAGATTTTTCCTGACGCAATCCGGTTTCAGAATCGCTAACGTTCGTTCCATGTTCAGTTCTCCTGTTTTTTTTATGTTTGGAGTGCAATCGCTTTATCGATTGCACGAAATACGTATTTGAAAAACCCCTGCGAAGGTTTGAAACCTTCGCAAGGGTTGATTTACATATAATTTATTAACAGCAAGATTTGGGGGTGTATCAAAAGTCAATTGTCATGTCATTCCGGCTGGAGCAAAGCGGAATGCCGGAATCTCGTAAGTTACAATTAATCAGGAGATTCCGGGACAAGCCCGGAATGACATTTTACAAAAAATCAGACCTATGATACAATTCCAAATCTCAGTCTGGTTTTCATTAATTCTTCACAATCGATGCATACGCATCATGATTATGAATGCTCTCGAAGCTGACAACATCCACCTGGTACCAGGTGATATTCTCATTTTTATTGAATTTATCGGCGACATTGCGTACCACGTCTTCAACAAAATTCGGATTTTCATAGCTGCGCTCGGTGATGTATTTTTCATCTTCCCGTTTCAGCAGGGAATATATTTTCGCCGAGCCGCAGTTTTCAACCATTGCAACGACATCTTCAATCCATAAAAATCCTTTAAAGCGCAACAGGACGTAAATTTCCCCGCGCTGGTTGTGCGCGCCGTATTCGGATATTTCTTTAGAACAGGGGCACAGCGTAATAACCGGGACTGATACGCCCATGGTCATGGTAATTTTATCATTCAGCGAACCGATGATTTTGACTTTGTACTCCATCAGAGATTTCGCCCCGGAAACCGGTGCCTGCTTTTCTATGAAATAGGGAAATTCAAGTTCGAGGTGTGCGGATTCAGCGTTCAATACCTTTTTCATTTCCTTCATAATATCCCCCATCCGGTGGATATCAATTTCACGGCGGTGTCTGTTCAATACTTCAATGAAACGGCTCATGTGTGTTCCGCGGAAACGATGTGGTAAATTAACTGACATATTTATCGTCGCAATTGTATGTTGCTGATCATTATATTTGTCCAACAAAACGATAGGATAACGCAAATTCTTCACACCAACTTTATCAATTTCCAAATTCCGATAATCGACTTCATTCTGTACATCTCGCATACCTATAACACCCTCATATTATCTATCAATTTATTAATGGTCGAGCTTACCTGTTCCGTGCATTCCAGATATTTGTCTTTTAACTTCTGTGCTGCAGGATATGATGGTGAATTTTCGAATCCCATTATGTGAGCTACCCGATCTAAGTAGTCGAAATTCAATTCATCTTCTGCAGCCACAGTTAGCCGGTAAAGATCACGGAGGTTTTTTAGAAAATTCGATGCTTTAATTAAAAAATTAAAATCATCGCATGGATCAATTTTATAAATACTTTCAACTAACTTCCGGTTAATTGGTTCACTTAATTCATATTTTGCTTTATAAATCAATAAGACCATCTCAATATCTCGTAATCCGCCTGTGGTCTCTTTTATATTGGCATAGCTCGAATCATCAATTAGATTATGACGATGCCTGCTTTCAATTTCCGCTATCATCGGCGCGATATAATTCTCCCGTTTATAAAATATATGCGGTTTCACAATACGTTCCGCAAATGATTTTTCGAACTTCGTGCTTCCGACAATCATTCGGGCGCCAAGTATTTGTGATTTATCGATAAAGGTGTCTTCGTCCTTCCCATCAAAATACGCGTCCAATTCGTCCAGCAGTGTTACAAATTCTCCAAAAATGTTCGCAAAGCGATAATGCGGCATTATCCCGCGCTTGATAATTTCAGCGTTCATTTTCATCACGATCTTGGTGACATATTCTTTAATCTCTTCATCGGTATCATTTAAAAACATGATGATGTCATAGTCATCGTCGAATGCCTGCTCCCGGGCATGTCCACCGGCGACGAAAACTGCGAACAAATCTTTTGTAGAAATCTTCTTTCCTATATGTTCATCGACGCTTTTTTTACAAATATCAAACAATGATTGCAAATATGTATCAGAAAATTCAGTAAACTCCTCATTTATCTTTTCAATAGGTGCACCATGAATCGTTTCCAGTCCGATTCTTAAAAACTCGAGATCGTAATAATGTCCGAGCTGTTTCTTTTTCTCCTTGAAAGGTTGTACGCTATCCACACTGCCCAGAAATCCTTTGGCAATCTGCTCCAAAGCGATTACATCCTGTAAATACTGAATATACTCCGGATACTTGCCAATAACACGTACAAAAAAACGTTTGAAATAATGACTGTTACTAAAATGCAATTTGCATAAATATACCAGCCTTTTCTTTGAAGCAAATTCTTCTTTGGACCATAGTTCACCATCCAAAAGTCCCATGAATCGCTGCTGATCTTTCGCATCCAAAGTCAACAAATAATCGTTGATCACCCCCGGAAATTGATTGAAGACCTTCGTGAGTTGAATACTGCGTTCATCGTTTTCAGAAATTTGCTGCAGAAATGAATGATTAAATCTTTCGTAAAGGTGCTCACAATCATATTTGCGTTTGTTCCGGGATAACTGGATGAGAAAGTTGATCATCGTATAGATAGACCGTTCCGAACTTTCGCTGTATTTTTTGATTATCAATTCCTGATAGCGCGGCTTCAATTTGCACAGATCGTTGATAAAATTGACCAGCACGTGACTTTTATCGTCCGCGATGGCTTCCAGTACGTCGTCCCAAAATTCACTGTATTTGAAGAATGCTGATTTTCTGAGGAAATCGATCGCAACATTCCCGGGATAACTGCGATACGGATCTTTATCCCACGTGCCCTTGATCATCGGATTGAAAATGCTGATGGATTTGAGGTGCTGGGTTACTTCTTCCAATAACTTGCCAGAAACTTCCTTTGACTGTTGAACGATTTCATGATAATGAATCAATAGATGATCCCATGCTTTTATCGCTCCAAAATCGTCGTACCCCAGTGTTCTGGCGACCAGTTCCATTTGTTCGGTCACATTGGGATCATCGAGATAGATTTCTTCTTCTTGTGCGACGAACAACTGATACATATGCCGGAAGACCTCGAGAAAGGTAACCGCTTTTTCCAGTTCCTGGTACAGACTTTTACGCTGACTATCGCGCTGCATCAACACCGCCAGCACATCCCAGCGATTCCCGTGGTAGATACGGAAGATGGTGCGTCCCGCCAGGATTACACCAAGCAACATTCGCAAACCATCATTTTTCAGATGAAGCATATCATCGTGAATCTGGCGGCTTAGCAGCGATCGTACTTCCCCAATGATCGAGCGGATATAGCCTTCGTGATAAATATTATCCCGGTTCGGATGAAAATAATAGCGCCGGATTACCTTGCGCACGAATTCGTAAAACAGCCTGTTGCTTCCTAAAATGGGAACAGCCATCAGCATTTCGCTGATGATCACGAAATCACCGATCTCTTTATCCAGCAGGTCACGATACTCATTGATGGAAGCCGAAAACGTCTGCTCTCCAACGTGTTCGGAAAGATAGAGGTGCATTTCCAGCGCCCATTTCAGCATCTCGTTGCGCAGTTTACCGATTGCTTTGTTAAATTCAGCGCGCTGACCGCTGCCATTATCAATAATGCCTACATCCAGATCATCCTGGTGTGCCAGGCTGCCAACGCTGGAAAAGGTATATTCAAAGCTATTTTCAGAGGAAAAATGAGAATCGATGATTTTCTTCATGTAGGCAGATGTCAACAACCGGAACTGCCTGCCGACATCTAACATAAACTGCTTGTAAACAGGGATCTTGTCTTCGGTGCGGGTGAGGTTCCACATCAGGACATCCACCGAATTCAGATTCATATGCAGGATTTGGAACGCGTAATAACAGCCCAGAAAGATGCTTTTTTCTTTTTCATCCCGGGCAACATCGGCTACGATATCCATCTCTTCGGACAGATTATACGCTTTCTTCCAAAGATGGACTTTTTCAATACGTCCTTTTTCCTCGAGCCGGTCGATCAGTAGCTCACCATATTTCTCAATAACGCGAATAAATTTTTGATGGTGGTTACTGAGCGTGCTAACCCGGTCTTTTAATCTGTTGAACTGTCGTTGCATGTATTCAAATTAAATCAGTCTGTTACAGGATCATCGCTGCGAGCTTAAGCTTCGCTTTTAACGAGCAAATTCTTCCCGGTTTCCAAACCGATTTTAAATGCTTTTAAATTCAAATTTTCGGTACCTTTTGGTACGCGAGAAAGTATTGCTGCTTCAATCGCTTCTTCGGAAATAACTTTTACCAGTGAGGAGATTATACCCAGAGCAACGATATTTGCTACCATTACTTTACCAACCTCCTTGCGGGCGATATCCATAATCGGAACTCGATATACCTGGAATTTGCCTTCCGGTACTTGCGTAATCGCCTCGGAATCGCCGAGCAAAATGCCATTTTCCTTTAAATCGTGGTAGTAGCGTTTGCAGGCTTCCTGAGTAAAAGCTAACAGCAGGTCGATATTCACAGCTTTCGGATAATCAATGTCTTCATCGGAAATAATAACTTCTGAACGGCTGGCTCCACCGCGGGCTTCCGGTCCGTATGACTGGCTTTGTGTCGCATTTTTTTCATCATAAATTGCTGCCGCTTCTGCCAATATTTTACCGGCAAGAACAAGCCCTTGCCCGCCTTCGCCGCTTAGACGGATTTCATACCTGAAACTCATGAATTTGATCCCTTTACTCTTTCAATTAGCTTATTATAATTATCTGTGTATTCCGGTCTCTCACGATCTACCAGAATACCGGTGACGACTTTATCATTCAATTCTTCCTCGCTCATCTTGGACGCCTTTCTGACTGAAACCGAGTGTTCTTTCAAATCTTTGATCATTGCAACACCATCTCCGATTCTGTTGCGACGCCCATAAGCAGTTGGACAAGGAGTCATTACTTCCACCACTGAAAATCCCTTTTTGCGGATTGCCTTCTCGATATACTTGTCCAAAATCAACGCATCATGAACAGTGCCGCGTGCCACGAAACTGGCACCGGCAGCTTCTGCAAGCCCGCTAATATTAAAAGAATTTTCCGGATTACCGAATGGTGCCGTACTCGCCCGCGAACCAATGGGTGTTGTGGGCGATACCTGCCCACCTGTCATTCCATAAATATTATTATTAAAAAGAATCACCGAGATATCTATGTTTCGGCGTGCGGCATGAATATAATGATTGCCGCCGATTGCAGTCGCATCACCATCTCCGGTAACAACGATTACATGCATTTCCGGTTTTGCCATTTTTACACCGGTTGCAAAAGCAATTGCGCGACCGTGCGTGGTATGCAGCGTATTAAAATCCACATAACCCGTCAACCGACTTGAACAACCAATTCCCGATACCATGCAAATCTCGTCCTTTGACAATCCGATCTTATCGATCGCCCGAAGCATGGATTTCAGCACAATTCCATCGCCGCAACCGGCACACCAGATCAATGGGAATTTTTGTTGACGCAAATATTTATTATAATCTAACATTAAACTCTCTCCATGATAGCATCAAGAATTTCCGACGGGCGGATCGGCTCGCCATCGATTCTGTTCACTTTAATTACTTCGGTCTTTCCGGCGCTTGCCCATTCCACCTCATGCGCCATTTGACCAAGATTCATTTCCGGCACAATTATGCAGTCGCACTGATCCGCCAGCCGTGCAACATGCTTTTGCGGGAAGGGCCATAACACAGTCGGACGAATGAAATTAATTTTCACGCCTTTTTCCCGGGCAAGATTCACGGCATTCTTAGCAGATCGGGCTGTTGAACCAAATGCAAAAAGTCCGATTTTTGCTCCCTCTTCCGAATCTTCATGAACCTGAATGATATCATCTGCATAACGATCAATCTTGCGGTTCAGCCGCTGCAAAAATTTGATGATCTGCTCTGAATTGTTTGTTGGAAATCCGGTTTCATCGTGCACCAGCCCGGTAACGTGGAATCGATATCCTTTCCCGAAACTCACCATTGGCGGAACATCCGATTCCGTGAATTTGTAAGGTAGATAATTTTCCGGTGGAACATCCGGCGTTTCCCGCTGCCACAACTCGAATTTTTCCTTTTTATCGAAAATAACTTTTTCATTCACATGCCCGATAATTTCATCGAGCAGCAAAATTACCGGCACGCGGTATTTTTCAGATAGATTAAAGGCTCGGATGGTCAAATCATATGTTTCACGAACACCATGCGGACACAGGGCAATAATCGGGTGATCTCCGTGCGTACCCCAGCGGGCTTGCATCAAATCGCTCTGTGAAGGCAAAGTTGGCAGCCCGGTACTCGGTCCCCCTCGCATAACATTGACCACAACGCAGGGCACTTCAGCCATCGCCGCGTAGCCCAGATTTTCCTGTTTCAAAGAAAATCCCGGACCACTCGTCGCGGTCATTGCCTTGGAGCCCACTAAAGATGCGCCGATGACAGCACCCATCGCACCGATCTCATCTTCCATTTGAATAAATTTGCCACCAACAGCCGGCAGTCGCATCGAAAGGATTTCCGCTATTTCAGAAGAGGGCGTAATCGGATAACCGGCAAAAAATCGCAATCCCGCTGCCAATGCTCCTTCGGCACATGCCTCGTTGCCGGTTATTACTTTGACTTCGAATTGATCATTTTTTTGCTTCATTCGTTTCTTCCTGTTCATTCTTATTGACAGTAATCGCAAAGTCAGGGCATCGTACATCGCACAACTGACATGCAGTACAGGCTTCCAGATTGACAACTTCCGGATAAGCGCCGTTCATCGCAAGCACGTCATGTGGACAAAATTCAACGCAGATCGCGCATCCTTTGCACCACTCTTTATTTATCTTTATGTCCGGGAGTTTTTTATCTTTCTTCATATTACTCCATAACTGATTGTTTTTAAAACGTACACTATTTTTCTTTCATTCTCCGAATGCTGTTGCTGGCACATTTCGGACAGGCGCGTTCTTTCATTACTTTGGGATCATAACTGTCAGTAAATTCGTGACCGCAACGAAGACATTTGAAATTTGCTTTCTCTGCCATTTGAAATTCCCTCCTGATTCAATGATAAGTATAATTTACAATAAAAATTACGCCATTTTGTTCCATTAAAAAGAAGAAACAGGAAATACTGACGCATAAATAGCGTAACAGCGGTTTTTAAACCCGTTTTATCACAGCGTTTAATACTCTACTCTTTTGAATATAAAATAATTGGAATACTGGGGGAGATTTTACTAGTCGTTTTGTTTTAAATATGCGTGCAGACAGCGAATAAAATTGATGATAATTTATAAATTCAAATTCCTCATCTTCAATGTCAGCATTCGAAATAGATGACATAGTTAATTCTTTATTCAGTCTTGTATTTATATTATTGAAAAATTCTGTGCTTTTAGAAACTGGAATATACAAATTTTAAATCTAATTTGCAACAAATATTTACTTCAATTTTTTTCTTTTGGATTAACATTATTTAACATTTTATCAATATAATCTTAATTGAATTTTCATTTAAAATTAATCGTTTTGAAAACAGGAATCTTTACTTTCGCATAATACAATCAGGATAATCAATTACGAATCATATAATACATGAAAATTTGTGATTTAATCCAGGCATATACATCGACCAGCGGCGGAATCCGGCGCTATATCGATCAGAAAAGTGAGTTTATCGGAAATTATACCGATCATGAACATCTCATCATCAAGCCCGGAGCGAGTGACCAATGTCACAGATCCGCGAACATGATTGCGTATGAAATCGAATCGCCCTATTTGCCTAATTACAAGCCTTACCGCTTTAATTATCGGCTGGATAAAGTTTTCTCGATTTTGAAAGAAGAAAAGCCGGACATCATCGAGCTGGCAAGCCCATATATTCTACCGTGGTCTGCTTTCTGTTTTCGAAAATTGCATGCCTGCAAGGTGATCGGATTTTATCATACAGATTTTCCGACTACCTATGTGAAAAGCTCAGTTACGGCACGGCTCGGAGAAAAGACGGGACAGACCGCCGAGTCTATCGCGACACAATATGCAAAGCTGATTTATGAAAATTGCGACGGCACTATTTTCCCGTCACAGATGATGCAGGAAAAGTACCGCGATACGGATATCCTGAATTCGAAATATATTCCGTTAGGCGTTGATCTCGATGTATTTCATCCGGGGCAACGGGATCTACAGATTCGGAAGAAATACGCTCAAAATGAAGACGATATTTTATTGATTTATGCCGGGCGCCTTGATCATGAGAAACGTGTCAATAGTCTTATGAATGCATTTAAAATATTATCAAAAACAGGCAAATTTTCAATGATACTTGTAGGCAACGGACCATTGAAACCGGAATTGCTGACTCAAGCCGAACAGAACAATCGCCTGTTCGTGTTGCCTTATCAGTCTGAACAGGCTGACCTGGCACGGCTGCTCGCTTCGGCGGACATCTACGTAACCGCCGGTCCTCACGAAACATTCGCGCTATCTGTTATCGAAGCGCAAGCCTGTGGTTTGCCCGTCGTCGGCGTGCGAGCGGGAGCGCTCATCGAGCGGATTCCGGAATCTGTCGGTGCACTGGCAGAAGTGAATTCTCCTGAGGATATGGCAGCTAAAATAATGGCGTTAAGCCGGAGCGATTTCAAATCAATAGGACAAAATGCCCGGAAATGGGTGGAATCTTCATTTTCATGGAACAGCATTTTTAATCAAATTTTCGCTTTCTACGAATTCGTTCAGTCATCATTAAATTAAGATTGTTGTAAATGAATCAAAAACGGAACACAGGTTCTTTTCTGGATAAGCTCTTTAAAAATATTCTGATATTTTTACCCCTCGGCGTCATCGGAAATTTAATTTTTTCTTACTACCATACAGACGAAGGAATCATTTCCTATCTCAGCAGGGTTTCAGCGCGAACTCTTATGCTGTGTCTGATATTATGCGTCGTGCCATGGTTTACACATTTGCTGCGCATGTTCATATGGACACGCTTCATTTCCCATCCGGTCAAATTCATCCAGCTCTTTAAAATCGCGGTAGCTGCCGATCTTAGCGCCGCAGTCAGTCCGACATCTGTCGGTGGCGGACCAATAAAAGCCGGCATGCTGATGCAGCAGGGATTGAAACCCGCTGATGCCATTTCACTGACATTATTAGGAAGCGTGGAGGATTATGCCTTCTTCCTGATTTCCGTTCCAGTTTCGTTCGTCATCACTGCAGGCTGGAAACATCACTTTATGGGCAATATCGTGCAGGTTGTTCAAAGTTCCACCTGGATCTTGCCTGCGGTAATTGCATTAATTAGCGCGGTCTTGCTCGCTTTTTCAAATAAGAAAGTATTTGGCTATATCGGAAAATTATTGAACAGAATTGCGCTGATTCGAAAAATCACAGCGTCAACGAAAAATATGCTTTCCGATATTTCAAGCGTTTACCAGTTGATCAGAAAAGAGGGGAAGCGCTTTTTTTTATTGAGCCTGACGCTCACCGGAATCCACTGGATCAGTCGCTATTCGATACTGATTGTACTGCTTTACGGGCTCGGTTTCGATATAAATCCGGTGAAAATATTTTTCCTGCAATGGGTGATTCTGGTATTGCTGCTTTTTGTGCCAACACCCGGTGCAACCGGTGGTGCGGAAGCGTCTTTTTATTTTATTTTCAGAAACATCATCCCCGGTTCGACTATCGGCTTCATCATGCCGGCATGGCGATTTATGACGTATTATCTGACACTGGGGTTGGGAACGGTTGTTTTTATGATGTTGAATTATTTTTCGATGAGGAAAGAAAAAGCCCGAGTCGAAGCTGAAACTCCAATTCCCGAAATATTCGAAGTCCAGAAAATTTCGGGTATCGAAAATGCAGGGTAAGTTTTAAAATCGATTTTTCCATAAAAGATAGACTATAAATTCATGATAGAAAACCAACAGCTAATAGCCATTAATAAGGAGAACCTCATGATAAAAATAGACATGCATGCGCATTCGAAATACTCGGAACATCCTTCGGACTGGTTCCTGCAGCGACTCGGTGCGAAAGAATCCTATACCGAACCGGAATATTTGTATCGAACCGCAAAAGAACGGGGAATGGATTACGTCACTATTACCGATCACAACCGGATCGATGGCGCAATGCTATTAAAGCAAAAATATCCGCAGGAGGTGATCGTCGGGCTGGAGGCAACCACTTATTTCCCGGAAAACGGCTGCAAAATACACGTGCTTTTGTATGATATAAATCAGGAACAATATGAAATCATTCAGCAGAAACGAAAGAACATTTACGAGCTACGGGATTATATCAAAGAGAACGATCTGGCATATTCAGTGGCGCATGCCACATTTTCCGTCAATAACAAGTTGACCGTGGATTTGCTTGAAAAGCTGATTCTGCTGTTCGATGTGTTCGAAGGAATAAACGGCGGCAGGAGCTATCTGTTCAATACAAAATGGATGGAATTGATGAAACGGCTGACGCCGGCACATATCGATAAATTGTATGAAAAACATCACATTGAGCCGATAAGCGACGATCCGTGGCTGAAGTCCTTTACCGGCGGCTCCGACGATCACGCGGGTTTGTTCATCGGGCAGACATATACTGAAACTGATGCCGACAATCCGGGTGAGGTCATCGAAAATTTGAAGAATAAAAAAACCTATGCTAACGGGCGGCATAATAATTATAAATTTCTGGCATTTACAATTTACAAAGTCGCTTTTGAATTTGCCCGCAGCAAAAATGTCAAATCCTCGAATTCCCTGCTTTTTCAACTGACGGAAAAAATATTCGAATCAGACTCCCTGAAAGTGCGGGAAAAATTCAAGATCCAGCGTTTTCGGGCATCGAACCGCAAGAATGACGACCAGATCGGCAAGCTGCTGGTCAGCCTGATCCATGATACGAAAGACTTCCGGCTGTCGCAGATCGATAAACGGCTGGAGCTTGTTTTCCAGCGCGTTTGTGATATTGCGGACGAATTTCTCAAAAAAGTACTCACCTCCATGGAGCAGGATATCTCGAAGGGAAATCTCGTCGGATTGATCATGAATATTTCCTCATCGATTCCGGGACTGTTTCTGGCACTGCCGTTTCTTTCCACGCTCAAAGTCATGTACCGCAACCGGCAGGTTCTGGATGAGATCACACAGAACCTGAATATCGAACTGCCGGAAAGCGAGAAGCGGATTCTCTGGTTCACGGATACGATTAACGATCTCAACGGCGTGTCCGAAACATTGAAAGAGCTGGGCTGGATCGCATATCGCAAGAACAAGAATATCCGGATCGTCACATCGGTATTGAAAAAGGAGCGGGATAAAACCCTTCCGCCGAACATCATCAATCTGCCGAACTTTTTTACCATGAAACTTCCCTATTATGAAAAATACGTTCTCAAATTCCCGTCGATCTTAAAATCTATCGAGACGATTTACACCGAAGAGCCGGATGAAATTTTCATTTCAACGCCCGGTCCCATCGGCTTGCTGGGATTGCTGATTGCCCGGCTGCTGAATGTGAAATGCCACGGCGTGTATCACACGGATTTTACCATGGAAATCGACAAGATCGCCGAAGACAACGCGCTGACAGAGCTTGTGGAAGGTTACACCCGGTGGTTCTATCAGCAGATGGACACGATCAAAGTATCATCGCATGAATATGCACATTTGCTCGAAGAGCGTGGCTTCGATTCCTCGAAGATCCGCTTTCTGAGCAAGGCAATCGATACGGAATTATTTTCCTATAAAGAATCGGCAAAGGAAAAACTGCTGCGGCAATTGAATATGCAGGATGGTGTCAATCTGCTGTATGCGGGGCGGGTTTCCAAAGACAAGCACATGGACCTGCTCGTGGACATTTATCAGCATCTTTCCAAAAAACGGCAGGATGTAAATTTGATTATCGTCGGCGACGGACCTTATTTCGAAGCTCTGAAGGACAGAATGAAAGATTTCGAGCGGATATTCTTCACAGGCAAAATTCCGCGCAAGGAGCTGCCGGAAATCTACTCGTCCTCCGATGTGTTCGTCTTTCCAAGCACCACCGATACCTTCGGCATGGTCGTCATGGAAGCGCAATCCTGCGGACTACCGTCAGTGGTCTCCTCGGTCGGCGGTCCCAAAGAAATCCTGATCGACGGCAAGACCGGCTATATCGTTCAAAATGGAAATGTCAACGAATGGGTGGAAAAAATCGAGGCGCTGATCGATTTGAAAGAAAACCAGCCGCTGCAGTTTTCAGAAATAAAAAAACACGCCCGGCTGAATGTACTGGACAAATATAATTGGGATAGATGCCTGGAATCCATTGTGGATTCACGGAATTAGCGAAATTCTGAGGTTTTTAAAAATGGATTTGGGACTGTATCAAAATTCATTTTGGGTGTCGGGGTTGTATCAAAAGTCAATTGTCATGTCATTCCGGCTGGAGCAAAGCGGAATGCCGGAATCTCGTAAGTTACATTTAATCAGGAGATTCCGGGACAAGCTTGAAATGACATTTTACAAAAAATTCAGACGTATAATACAGCTCCAAATCTTTGGATCTATCGGTTATCTGAAGCCTTATGCTTTCGCTGTCAACCTCAGTAGCCCGATATTCCGCCGGGCGATTAACCTTATTCCCTTATTTTCCGAGAACATCGTGAATTAGTACCTGACATAATCGATTTTGTGAGTCTTTTAATTTTTAATTTTTAATTTCAAATTGCAGCTTGCCTGCCTTAATAAGGTTGGTTGTTTTATTGGCGCAGTTGCTATTAAGGTTTCAACAACAGAAAATAAGGTCAAAAACAAACAGCTTCGCTGATCAAGATTTTAGCGCAATTAACAAATTATGCGAAATCATTCCAATGGAATCCTTCCCCCGGCTTTGAAGTTTAGCGCCTTCAATCTGAAGTAATGCAATCATCTGTCTTTTAAAACCTTATGCTTTTGTTGTCAACCTCAGTAGCCCGATATTCCGCCGGGCGATTAACCTTATTCCCTTATTTTCCGAGAACATCGTGAATTAGTACCTGACATAATCGATTTTGTGAGTCTTTTCATTTTTAATTTTTCATTTTAAATTTTTAATTTCCAATTAACGGAGTAATAACATCTTCTTTACATCCACAAAATCGTTGCAGATGAGTTTGTAAAAATACATGCCGCTGGCAACGTTTACGCCATTGTAATCCGTGCCATC
>WJJN01000461.1 GCA_014729735.1 Candidatus Zhuqueibacterota bacterium | reverse complement strand
TGTCAGTGATAACATAAAACCGTCACCGTTACGATAGCCATCCTCCTGCCGGATAATCGAATCCGCTTCGACTTCAATATGGATGTATAGAAAATCCGTTCCGTACCCGAGCCGGTAATTCATCGGATTCTCGGGATTTTCCGCATTTGTTTTCAGAACGGAAGAATTGAAATGCCGCTGTGGCAGGCGCGTCAACTGACTATCAATCACACCATCGATGTCAGGATATTCATTGATAAAAGTAACAGGGGGATGCAAATAAAGATCAGTCTGTGGGTAAATCTGCCCACTCAAGCAGATCATAAAGAAAAATAGTATTACCAGTCGTTGCATTATATCGTGCATTTTTTAAATATATATGTCTCTGAAGTACGCTGTACCAACTCGAACAATCCGTTTCCGGCGATGCTCTCCGGAATTTCATCCTCCCCCAAATGATGATCGCTAAACGACATGATTCCTCCTGTTTTCAGCAACCGGTGAAGCTCCGCCAGTACTTTTTCGGGATAATCCAGACTATGCAAGGTGTCGTAAAAGAGCACGACATCGATGCTTTCGCTTTCGATGCCGGTCTCACAATCTGTATGAATCGTCTGCACGTGATCCAGTTTTCTGCGTCGTGATTTTCTGCTCACTTTCTTAAGCGCCATCGGATGAATATCCGCGGCAAATACCTTTCCGTTCTTTCCCACAAGCTCTGCCGCTGCAATCGTAAATCCGCCGGGTCCGCAGCCGAAATCCAGCACACGGTCGCCTTGTTCGATACCCGCTTCCTGCAAAACCTTTAATGGCGGTATCAATTTGTCCCGAAACCAGAATATGAGCGACATCATTTGGAAGCTCAAATTGTTTTGATAATGCTCTATCATGGCGGCTCCTAATAGAAAAGATTTGGAGCTGTATCAAAAGTATTATTTTCTTATTTAGTGTCATTCCGGGCTTGTCCCGGAATCTCCTGATAAAATGTGACTTACGAGATTCCGGCATTCCGCTTTGCTCCAGCCGGAATGACATGACAGTTGACTTTTGATACAACCCCAAATCTGTGATCTTATAAAGCTATTTCTTATCCAATATCTTCTCGATCTCGTCTATCGTACGGTTCATTGCCGCTATTGTCTTGGCGAATGGCTCCGGCGTGGTCATGTCCACACCCGCTTTTTTCAACAGCTCGATGGGATATTCGGAACCACCGGCTGACAGGAACTCCATATATTTATCCAGCGCGCCTTTTTCTTTATTCATGATCTTTTCAGCCAGCGCCGTGGATGCTGTAAACGACGTCGCATATTGATAGACATAAAAATTATAATAGAAATGCGGGATATATGTCCATTCATGAGTGTATAAATCATTAATGTAACAAACACCCTGATCGTGTCCATAATACTTTTTCAGAATATCGCCGTAAATTTCTGTCAGCGCGTCCCCGGTGAGCGGCTCGCCTTTTTCCGCTTTTTCATGAATTCGCAGCTCGAATTCCGCAAATTGCGTCTGGCGAAACAGCGTGCCTTTGATGCCGTCGAGATAGTTCATCAAAATGGACAGCCGGACGTCATCGTCTTTAATCTCATCGAGCATTTTATTGATCAGCAGCACTTCATTGAACGTCGAAGCGACCTCTGCTACAAAAATCGGGTAATCCGCTGTCGGGTACGGCTGCTTTATATTGGACAGATAGCTCTGCATGGTGTGACCCAGCTCGTGTGCCAGCGTACTTACATCTTCGTACTGTTCATTGTAATTCAACAAAATATAGGGATGAACATCGTAAACGCCGCCATTGGAATATGCACCGGAGCGCTTGCCGATATTCGGATACACATCGATCCAGCGGTCATCGAACGCTTTTTTCACGATCGCGACATATTCACTGCCCATCGGATTGAACGCATCGAGAACGATCTCTTTTGCTTCCTCATAATCATATTTCAGATCCACGCCTTTCACCACCGGCGCATACAGGTCGGAGTATTTCAGCGTGTCCACACCGAGCATTCGCTTTTTCAAATTCAGGTATCGATGAAACGTATCCAGATTTTTATTCACATTTTCGATTAATGCCGTGTAGACTTGGGTGGGGATGTTGTTTTCATCCAGCGCGCTTTCGAGGCAGGATTCGTAATTTCGGGTGCGTTTATAGAACATATCTTTTTTCAGATTGGCATAGAGCTGCTCGCCGAATGTACTTTTGAAATCGCTCATTTTGCCCCAGAACGTATCGAAGACTTTTTCACGGTCATCACGATTCGGCAGTGCCCGGTATTTGCCGTAACCCGCCTGATTCAGTGTTACTTCTTTTCCGTCACTCAATGTGACTTTGGGATACGGCAGCTCTGCATTCGCAAAAATGCGAAAAATGGAATAAGCACTTCCGGACATCAATCCGGCTTCCGCCATGATCTTTTCTTCTTTCTCGGAAAGCGTATGTTCTTTCATTCGCTGCAGATTGTGCAAATACATTTTGTAGTCGCTTAAGCCCGGCTCCTGTTCCAGAAATTTAGCGATAGTGGCTTGATCCATTTTCACAATTTCCGGCTCGATGTATGATGCCATGGAATTCCAGTCCGTTCCCAATTGCGAAATTTCCTGTTTCATGGCAAGATATTTTGAATTCCGCGTATCCTGATCCGAATTCATGGATGCATAACTATAAAGTCTGCCGAACTTCTTTTCGATCTCGCTGGTGAACTTAAGACATGCAAGCAAATCTGCGGCTGAACCATCCAGCTTCCCCTGAAATTCCTTCACTTTATCCATTTTGCCAGCCAGATCGTTTTTGGCTTCTTTCCAGGCATCATCCGATGGATACAGATCAGCCAAATTCCATGTATAATGCTCGGCAATTTCAGCCCGCTCCTTTGTCTGTGCCTGACTTTCTGCTTGTGACAACATTAGAAATCCTGTTAAAAGAGTCATAATTACTCCTGATAGCCGTTTCACATTTCCTCCTAAAAATATGTATGTTATTATATATTCCAAATGGGTGGTCTTGGTTCCTTTTATCTCAAAAAATGATTATTCATAACGTAATGCTTCCACCGGATCGACATTAGCGGCTTTACGTGCCGGGAAAAAACCGGACAATAATCCTATTAATGCTAAAACTGTCACCGACGTCAGCACCACCGCATCGGACATGAGCGGTCGCCCTAAAAATTGCAACGCGCCGCCTTCCGCAGGAAGGGTCCACATAAATTTGATAATACCGGTTGCCGCAAGGATTCCCAATAGTCCGCCAACAGAAGCGATTAACAATGACTCAAAGATAAATTGAAAAATGATATGTCTCTTTCTGGCGCCAATCGCTCGCTTGATTCCGATTTCCCGGGTTCTTTCTTTCGCAACCACATACATAATATTGGCAACTCCCACGCCGGCGATGATCAACGTCATCGCACCGATCACACCCAGAAAAATATTGATCCCCATAAAAATGCGCCGTCCGATTTTCTCCTGCTCGATAAAATCCCACATTGGTAAAGCGCGCTCATCGCTGGGGTCGAACTTATATTTTTTACCCAAAATTCTCCGCACCTCACTGATCACCCGCTCGCTGTCTTCTGGTCGTGCAGGTTTCACAATCAGTTCACTCAGATATCGATGTCCATATATGCCCTGGAATGTCGTGAAAGGAATAATCGCCCGGCGGTCGTCGGGTCCGTTGTTCATCGAAGTTTGCAGCTTTTCCGGCATTATACCAACGACCTTGAATGGCAATCCGTCCAGCTTCAACATCTTGCCGATAGGGTCCTCATTGCCGAATAATTCCCTGGCAATCACCGAACCAAGGAAGACAACCCGCCGCCGTTCCTCAAGATCGCGGGAATTTAGAAATCTGCCACCTGCCGCCGGATACAAACGTCTCAGAAATTCGAATGCCGGATAAACGCCCTCCATGAAAGTGGATGCAGAATTTTCTTCATTGCGGAGCCTTACATTTCTGCCATATCCGGGATTCACGGCTTCAATCATGGGAATGCTTTCTTTGAGAATATCTGCGTCTGCTTTGGTCAGACGAATGCGGCGTCCCACAGGCAATCCTTCGTATTTTTTTGTCGTCTGTCCCCCGTAAATGCGAATGATCCGGTCGCCTGCGTTCAGTAATCCCTCCTGCATCCGGAAGGACAAACCGGATCCGAACGCCATCAATAAAATAACTGCAAGCGTGCCCCAGGTGATTGCAATCGTCGTCAAAAATGCCCGCGTTTTTTGATTGCGGATATCATCCAAAAATTCTTTTAGTAACATAATGATATGCATAATGCTTTCCTGAATTCTGTTTCCTCAGTATCTTAAACAATCCACCACTTCGAGTCGCGATGCTTTTCGAGCCGGGAAAAAGCCAGCCAGGAATCCGATGATCGCCAAAATTGAAGCTGAGATCAACGCAACAGGTATCGAAAGCACCGGGTGTCCTACAATATCTTCTATCGGGAATAACGAAATAATTTGAATGAGAAGCACTGCAAGCGCGAATCCAAGAATCGCACTAATCCCAATTATAATGAAAGATTCGAAAATGAACTGGCGCATGATATGCCACCGTTTCGCACCGATCGACCGACGAATGCCGATTTCACGGGTTCTTTCCTGAACCACCACATACATGATATTCGCCAATCCGATTCCGCCTACCACCAGCGTGATGACGCCAATGAGTCCCATAAAAATATTAAAACCAAGGGAAAAATAAAACAAGAATTTGTCAGCTTCCGTGGTGTCCCAAATCCACAGCGTTTCGGTGTCTGTGGGATCGAATTTGTATTTTTTACCAAGAACCTCGAACACCCGCTTCTCAACTGCCTTGTTTTGGCGCGGGTCCTCCATTGTATAAATAAAATTGCTGATATATCGGTGGCCGAAAATCGCGGCAAATGTCGATGCGGGGATAAATGCCCGGTCTCTATCCCGCTGGCGATAGGATGAATTCTGCGTTTTCTTTTTCAGTACCCCAACGACGAGAAACGGGATGTCGCCGATATACACGTGCTTTCCCACAGCATCCACCTGCTCGCCGAACAGAAAATCCTTGAGCCTGTTTCCCAGAAACACGACCCGCCGGCGGTCATTGATGTCCAAATTATTGATCCACCGCCCTCCCGGCTGAGGCATGATATTACGCATCGGTCCGTATTCCGGGATTATCCCTGAAATATTGGGCTGATTAATTTTATCTCCCAAATGCACCGGCACACCCCATTTACTATATTCCTGACTAATATTCTTAATGCCGTCAATCTCCCGTCGCAGCATTTCTGTGTCTTCGTCTGTAAGGCGAATGGCTCGGTCTCTCCCATAGCCGGCAAATGGTTTGCTGGTTCTGCCGGGCCACACGATCACGATACTTTCGCCGATACCATGCATGTTTTTGCTCATCGAGCGCTTCACGCCGACGCCGAACGCCAACAGAAGAATAACTGTCATCGTTCCCCAGACAATGCCGAACATGGTCATAAAAGTGCGAGATTTATATTGACGCAGATAATGGAATACTTCTTTGAAAGTATCTAAAAACTGTCCCATGTATCGATTTCCAGTTATTTATTTTACTTGAAATTCTAAAAAAACGAAATAAATTTTCACTGTTGAATGTCCGAAATCTTCCGTTTGGAATTTCGCAAATTAAAATTTGTGATTTGTTTGGTCCCGCTTAGCGGGATGATTTGTGGTCTTGTTTTTCCTGAATTTCGCTTTAGAAATTCAGGTATTAGGTGATCTCTTTGACTTTTTTCTCCAGTACTTCCTGCTCTTCTTTCAAGCCTTCGATCACTTCGATATAAATCGCATCGCTGAGTCCGGTTTTGATGTATATCTCTTCCGAACCTTCTTCTCCTTTGGGAATCGACACAAAAGCAGAGTCATTGCGGAATGTAACGACTCGTTCGGGAATCGCAAGCACACTATCTTTCTTTTGAATAATGATATTGGCGTTCGCCGAATATCCGGCTCGTAACACCAGTCCTTGCTGTAAATCAATTGTGATTTCCACGGGAAAAACCGTAGTATTATCATCTTTTTGAGCTTTGAGTGAGATTTTCTCAAGCTTGCCTTGAACCGGTTTTCCGGGCAGCGCACCGACCTGAATTTCCGCGGGCATGCCTTCCTCGAGTTTACCGACATCGATCTCATCGACCGTTCCTTTGAAAATAAGCTCGCTCATGTCTGCCATGGTGAACAGTTCGGTTCCCGCCTGATAGGAAGTCAGTGGTACAATCGGGTCGCCAACATCGATGAGCTTTTCAAGAATAAAGCCGGAAGTCGGGGCTTTTACGATGGTTTCGATATTCGTGTCGGCAATGCGGATTTTGCCTTTTTCCAGCAGCGCCAGTTTCTCCATTGCCATTTCCTGGCGCAATTTGGCTTCCTCGTAAGCCTGTTCTGCGACTTCGAATTGCTTTTGTGAGGTGAGACCTTTTTCCTTTAATTGAATCAGGCGCTCGTATTCGCGGCGGGTATTCTGGAGATCGATGTTCTTCATTTCCACATCGCGCTTTGCCTCTGCCAATTCCAGTGGCGTCGGATCCGGTTTGATTTCGATGAGTGACTCGCCAGCCTTTACATAACTCCCGGCATCGATAAATAATTTGTTAACAACACCGGATATTTTGGATTTGACGGCAATTTCAGTCCTCGGATCGATTGTCCCAACCGCCAATGCCTTTTCCACAATATTCCTTTTTTCAACCTTGACGGTGGCAGCCTTGTTTTCATCACCATTGCCCGAACTACCAACCACGGCGAACACAACAACAGCTACCAAAACCACAGCAACAGCAATCCAGATAATTCGTTTCTTTTTGACCTTCATTTTTCCTCCAGTATATCACCATTATTCGAGAATAAATGTTTATCAGCTTTTACGCTACTATCTTTCAATTGTTGCACTGCGTCAACATATCGATTTAAAAGGCTGCGAGACAACGGACATGAGATAAGAGATGGGTGTGGGCTGGAGTGCAGTCACTTTATGGACTGCGGGGTGACGACGGAGTGAGCTGATATGAGTCGGAGTGCACTCCCTTTATGGACTGCGGGGTGCGGAGAACTGTGTCGGTACTGTGTATCAAAAGTCATTTTTTGGTGTCATTCCTGCGGATGCAGGAATCCCCTAACTTTTAATATATAGGAGATTCCGGGACAAGCCCGGAATGACACTTTTAGCATGAATACGAAAGCTGATGCTGAAGAAAAGTGAAATGAGAAATAAAAATTGACTTTTCAAATTATTATCA